>NZ_JARXHW010000040.1:0-40243 GCF_031127805.1 Thalassobacterium maritimum
CTATTTGAAATCGCATTCCGGCCGATCTTTTGCGAGTAAGCACTTTTAAGTGCTTCGATCGAGTAAAACGAGATCGAAGCCTGCCCCGGCGTAGTTAGGCGCTTGCGCCGCCGACACGTCCTCCGAAGCTTTAGCGAAGGGGGAACCGGGCCGAGTCTCTTACGCCTCTCGTCGTTTTCCTCTCCCTACGCCCCGGCATGCCAGATTTTCAATACGTCTATATGTTGCTCTCTCAATCGTGAGTTATCGTGGGTGTAAGCTGTGCGTATGCTTGAGCACCGCGATAGAAAATGGCTTGCGGCGGTGACTGGCGGGGCGCTGATTTGTGGCATGTATCCTTGGCAGCATACGAGGCGCTTTAATGCCTATCCGCAGTATTTTAAAAAGACCTTTGGTGAGCGGGTGCAAAAGGTCTCCATTGATGCGGGCTTTGATTGCCCGAATCGGGATGGAACGGTCGCCTTTGGGGGCTGCACTTTTTGTGATAATGAGGCCTTTAATCCTTCGTATTGTCGGCCGGAGGTGAGCGTGCGGGAACAGATTGAGGTGGGCATGCGTTTTCATCAGAAGCGTTATCATAGTCCAGCTCGGCATTTGGCTTACTTCCAGGCGTTTACAAATACACATGCGCCTTTGTCGCATTTGAAGCGAATCTATCAGGAGGCGCTGGCGGTGCCGGGGGTGATTGGTTTGGTCATTGGCACGCGTCCGGATTGCTTGGATGCGGAGAAATTGGACTATTTTCAAGCCTTGGCCGAAACGAAGTATGTGGTCTTGGAGATCGGGATTGAGTCTTGCTACGACGCCACCTTGAAGCGGATCAACCGGGGGCATTCCTTTGCGCAAGCTGAGGATGCGATCTGCCAGACGGCGGCGCGGGGGATTCAGGTGGGCACTCACTTGATCCTTGGCTTGCCGGGCGAGACGGAGGCGATGCTCTTGGCTGAGGCGGAGATGCTCTCGCGCTTGCCTTTGAACACGATTAAATTTCATCAATTACAATTGATTCGAGGCACTGCGATGGTGACGGATTATGAGCGGCACCCGCAAGACTTTCAATTTTACCAGCTTGAGGCGTATTTGCAATTGATGTGTCGTTTTATCGAGCGTTTGGACCCTGGCATTGTGATTGAACGCTTTTTTGCGGAGGCTCCACCCGACTTAGATTTGACACCCATTCGCTGGAATTTACGTAATGATCAATTGTTGCAAAAGTTCGAGTGTATGCTGGAGCTCGAAGATACATGGCAGGGGCGCTTGTGTGTTGAGCCTCAGTTTATCACTTGAGTTTAACTCGCGTTGCTTGCTTCATTTGACTCTACCTGTGATTTCGACTTAATATCATAGATGGAACCCTTGTTGTCTATAGTTGGTTTAGGTTTATTGGCGGGGGCGACGATCCCTATGGGGGGATTTCTCGCTAAAATAGAATCGATTCACCCGGCATGGCTGGAAAATGAGTTTCGCCATTTCGTGATCGCTTTTGGTGGGGGTGCATTGATTGCTGCGGTCGCGCTGGTGTTGATACCACATGGTATGGCGCACTTGTCTGCGGGGGCAGTGGTCTTATGGTTTTTGCTGGGGAGCTTTGCGATGATTGCTTTGGACATATACCTCGCACGTTCTCAAATTCAGGCTTCGAATCTGGTGGCGATGTTGTCAGATTTTTTACCAGAGGCGCTGGCATTGGGGGCGACCTTTAGCTCGGGCTCTGGTGGAGGGCTGCTGCTGGCGCTTTTGATCGCAATGCAAAATATGCCAGAAGGCTTTAATGCTTATCGTGAGATGATGAGTGAGGGGAAGTTGTCGTCTCGCTTAGTGCTGCGGTGTTTTATGCTGATGGCTTTGTTGGGGCCGCTTTTTGCCGGAGGTGGCTATTACTTACTCCGCTCGTATGTTGAGGTGGTCGCCGCGATTTCTGTATTCGCGGCGGGGGGGATTTTATATATCGTCTTCGGCGATATTGCCCCGCAAGCTAAGCTAGCGCGACGCTGGGCGCCGCCCTTGGGGGCGGTGAGTGGCTTCATCTTAGGCGTGCTGGGACAGATGCTTTTGATGTAAAACGAGGCGCCGCCGCGAGCTTGCTGCCCGCGGCGGCATTGCGCTCCTAGTGGTCGACAAATATCGCTTCGGGCAGATAACCGGTCACGGTGAGGTTGGGCACATTCACCACTTGACTGAGCTTTAGATCGAGCACGGCCGAACAGACTAGGAAGGCTTGCTCGGCTGACAGGTTCGCGCGCTTCATTAAATAATCGATCGCCCGGCGCACTGCGTCTTGTGCGTTTTGTTTTAGGTCGGGGCCACTGCAGACGAAGGCGTGATAGCGCGAGCCGGCGTAGGCAGCAGGGGATAGCTCCGGCGTGGTGTAGATATAAGGTGCATCAACGGAGACCTCTTGGTCGATACTGATGCGTAGTTTCACATCCATCGGTGCTTCGAGCCCGTTAATGGAAACCTCGCCATCGCCTTGGGCGGCATGGGCGTCGCCTGCGCAGAGTTGAGCGCCTTCGACTAATACGGGTAGGTAGAGGGTGCTGCCGGCCGTGAGGTGCTTGACGTCCATGTTGCCGCCATACGGACCTGGGGGGCGTGTGCGGTATGCGCCGGACTCGGCGCGTTGCACGCCTAGGATTCCACAGAAAGGATGGAGCGCCAGTTCGATGCCTGGCATGCTGTGGGTCTTGTCGCCTTCAAGTTTCCAGTGGTGCAGGTAAAAGTCATCAAAGTCGTCAGGCAGGAAGCATTTTTCCGGGTTGATACTCTGCCAGGCCCAGCCCTTGTGAATGTATTCTAGAATCTCAATTTTTAAGGTGTCGCCGGGCTGTGCACCCTTGATGGCGACGGGCCCCGTGAGTGCATGGATCAGGTCAAAGTTGATTTTGACAAAGTCTTCGAGCGACTGTCCTGGCTGTACTTGGCCATCGCTGGAGTCTTCCATTTCGATGAGGATGCTGTCGCCGGATTCGATTTCAATACGTGGGGCGATGCTGTTGTCCCAGGCATTGTAGGTGATTGATTTGTCTAAGGTGTGCATAGTGGTTTCGTTTCGAATGTGCCGCGCTTGGCGTCAATGGCGTCACGGGGAGCATTGATTAAAAGGAGGAGAGCTAAGCTCATTTTGTGCCACTGTGTGCGGGTGCTTCAGGAAGCTGTGCAAATTTACCTGAAATGAATCCTGCCAAGACTAATTGAGCCGGATGATAGCACATAAGTGGAATCAAGACCGCGGCGGTGTCGACGACGCCGGGGGCGGCGGCAAGGATGGAGGTGGCGAGTGGCAGCCCTGTCGCGAGTGATTTCTGGCTCGCGCAGTAAAAGGCGGTGATGCGTTGCTCGCGTGTGGGGTGGATCCAGGCTGCAGTCCACCAGACCAGTTGACTACAGAGTAGTAGGATGAAGACCGTGCTACCGACTACCGATAGGATGGAGCGGCCGCTGAGCTGATCCAAAAAGCCAGAGTGTACGCTTTGGGCAAAGGCACAGTGGACAATGAAGATAATGATCCAATTACTCCAAGGTTTGGTTTTTTTGCAGATGCTCGCCGCGACCGCAGGCAATGCTTTACGCGCTATTTGCCCGATGATTAGAGGCAAAATGATCAGAGTAAACAGTTTTGAAAATAGGGGGATGAGTGAGATATTGGCTTCGGTCTCTGCGGCTAGGTAGGTGACTGCTACAGTCGGCACCAATAGCACGGACACTAAGTTGGAAAAGACCGTAGCAAAAATCGCATTGGAAGTGTTGCCGCCGGAAACAGTGGAAAAGACCACCGCCGAGGAAACGGTGGTAGGCAGGATCGAGAGCAGCCAAAATCCTAAGCGCAATTCTGCGGGGAGTATTAGCGAGAGTGGCAGCAGCAGGAGGCCGATGACTAGTGGGAAGACTAGGTAGTTCCAAGAAAGCACAAAGGCGTGTAAGCGCTTGGGTTTGTAGCCGCGGGTCAACTCACTAGTCGGTAGTGAGAGGCCTTGTAATAAGAAGATCAAGCTCACCCCGAGTTTAGTGGTGATTTCCGGGTGTAGCAGGCCGCCCTTGGCACCTGGTTCAGGGAAGAGTATCGCCAGACCTACTCCGAGTAATAGCCAGAGTGTGAAGGCGTGTTTTTTTAGATGCTTTTGCATAGGTCGAGAAGTGCTAGAGGCACGGTGGGGGTCGGGTCTTTAAATATGAACTGTATGCCGACCGATCGCGTGCTGTCGATCCATACGGGAACGGATAGCGCCGGAAGTCCAGCCAGACTTGCCGCGGTGGTGAGTTGCAGTGTTTGCTCGCGCAGTTTGGGGCTGGCTTGATCGACGGGCAAAGTGGGGCCCGGGCAGATTGGCATCGCTAGATAGTCATGCTCGCAAAAATACGCGTCGAACCAGTTGCGGATTTGTAGCCGCGTGTCTTGAGCGGTCTGCACTTCGGCCTCGGTCCAGGCCTGGCCTCTGAGGATACGCGCTTTAACCATGGGATCGTAGTCGGCACCATATTTCTCCAACCATTCATGGTGGAACTGGTAGGCTTCCTGGCTTTGTAATACATTAAACGCGAGTTGGCAGGGCTCGAGCAACGCGCTTAAACGGGGCATGTCTTGCTCTATCGTGAGTTCGAGTTTTTGAGCCAACTGTACTGTGGCCTTGTGGCTTTCGGGCGTCAGCAGGTGCTGTGGGAAAAATGCGCGCCCACTGATTGGGCTGGTCTGCTGCGATGCCTCGAGTTCAAACCATGCAGCGATCACAGTTGCCATTTCGTCGGCCGTGCGCGTGAACCAGCCCATAGTATCGAAGCTCTGTGCCAATGGCATGGCGCCTTGCATGCAATACCCGGGCGTCCAGCGAATGCCATAGATCCCGCACCATGCCGAGGGCAGACGGATCGAGCCTCCGGTGTCGGTTCCAAATGCGAGCGGGAGGTGACCCGCCGCTACAGCATAGGCAGAGCCGCTGCTAGAGCCGCCGCTTAAACAGTCTGGAAGCTTGGGGTGTGGACAATCTCCGTAGTGCGGGTTCTCGCCGGAGAGTCCGTAGGCGAATTCGTTCATTTGCGTCTTCGCGACACAGCAGCCCCCTAGGTGCTGCATGCGTTGCACAATTGCTGCATCCTCGGCTGCGCTGCTCTCGAGTAGTATGGGTAGGATCGATGAGGCGTGGGTCGGGTGGCCCGCTACATTAAATAAATCTTTGACGGCATAGGGCAGTCCCGCGAGCGTATGATTCCTGCTGGACGCACTCTCTGTGCGCTCTAGCGTTCTGCAGCTGAATGTGCTTGTATTGGTTATTTCAATACAGTTCGATAGCTCAGTCTCTATTCTCTGTCGCCAGTCAGAGCGGCTGTTTGCGTAGAGCGCTTGCCATTCGTTTATTGTTAAGGGCTTCATTTATTCTAAATTTGTCTGTGTTGTGTGAGGCTCGTATGCAGATAGAATGCCAATCAGTATTTACTGGATGAAAAGCGCGATCGTAGGCGCATGTGGTATTCTAAATGCTATACGGCTCGGTTTATGAACTACCAAAATTTCCTACTATGCCGATAAGCAGAATTATCACTGACGAGGGCCCTCGCTACGCACTTTTTAAAAATGGCAGCCACACCGTGTGCAACGGCACGCCGCTATCTGGTTTGGTCGAGACTGATCAAGTCGTCACGAATCCTGACTTGTTGGCGCCAGTTGAGCCGACGACTGTATATGCGATCGGCCTCAATTATCGAGCGCATGCGATTGAGATGGATAAGCCGATTCCAGAGCATCCTGTAGTGACTATGAAAAGTCCCACTGCACTGCTGGCACCTGGCGGACAAATTGTTCTGCCGCGCTATTTGCCGAGTGATTCGGTTGATTACGAATGCGAGCTTGCGATTGTGATCGGTAAGACTTGTAAAAACGCCACTCAGGCGAATGCGTTGGAGCATGTGCTCGGCTATACCGCCGCCAATGATGTAAGCGCGCGCGATTGGCAAAAAATCTACAGCGGTGGTCAGTGGTGTAAGGGTAAGACTTTTGATACCTTTTGCCCATTGGGGCCGGTCTTAGTGACGCCAGATGAGATTGGAGATCCGGATGCGCTGCAGATTCGAACCGAGCTCAACGGCGAGGAAGTGCAGTGCTCAAATACCAGCGATATGATTTTTAGCGTTGCCGATTTAATTGTATTCCTGAGTGGCAGCACCACCTTGGCGCCGGGCACTGTGATCTTAACGGGCACGCCCACAGGAGTTGGCGTGGCGCGTAAGCCGCAGCGTTTTCTGCAAGCGGGTGATCAAGTTGTTATTGAAGTTGAAGGGATCGGTCGCCTGGAGAATACGGTGATCGAAGAGGTGACTTAAAGTGCCTTCCAAATACGATTTTCTAAAGCTTTCCGAGCTGGGGCAGTATCGGAAGGGCACCTACTTTGGCTTCGCAAATGCCTTTGTCTGGATGATTGGGCTGGGCACGCCGATGGTGCTATTATGCGAGAAATTGGGAGCAAGCACGACACAGGTGGGCTTGATTTACGCGGCCGTGTTTTTGCTGCTTCCGGTCCAGCTCGCTTCCACTGCCTTGCTGCCCATCCTAGGGTTTCGGCGTCAGATTCTTTGGGCTTGGGGCATTCGTGGCTTCTTTTTAATTGTACCTGTCACGATTGTATATTGGGCGCCAGAGCAGCCGCCGGATTGGGTGCTGACGCTCTTTATCGCATCCATCTTTGGCTTTTGTTTCTTTCGCGCTATCGGCGCGACTGCGATGCTGCCTTGGATGTTTGATATATTGCCTGAACGGATACGTGGGCGCTATTTCGCAACGGATGCCCTGGTGGTGGGGTTGGCGGGCGTGCTGACCCTGTTACTCAGTAGTTTATTATTCTATTTACTGAGCCCTTACAATGCGTTTCGAGTGCTGTTCACACTGACATTAATTGCAGCCGTCGTTAGCCTGTGCTTCTTACGTAACTTGCCCGACGGGCGTCGCCCCGTGGTGATTCCACTACGGCACTTTTTTAGCCGTGCGCCGAAGCTATGTTTCAGGCCCAGCCACTATCGGCGCTTCTTGCGCTTGCAGGTGGCGTATGGAGTTGCTGGATACGCTTTTACTCCCTTCTCTGTTTATTATTTGAAGACTGCCTTGGACTATAGCCAGAGTTATATTCTGGCGCTTATGGCGCTCCAGTTTGTGGGTATGTTTGGTGCGGCATTGGTGATTAAAGAGTGGATCGACCGGCTGGGCTCGAAGCCATTTTTTGTTTTGTCCAACTTGGCGACCATCGCATTTCAAATTTATTGGCTCTTGATTATACTCTTCCCCGGGCGATTGGAGATGGCCTTGCCGCTGGTCTATTTGTTGGTGGGCTTTGCCGTTTCTAGTTTTCAGACGGCCACCAATAAATACCTCTCGCATGTGTGCCGACCAAGTGAGCGTACCTTGTCGGTCACTTTGTTCAGTGCGGTGGTTGGTTTTATTGGAGGTCTGGCTTCGACAGGATGGGGCATGGTGCTAAAGGATTCTGAGAGTGGCTTGATTAATACCCATCGCTTTTTGATCTATTTTGCTTTGGCGATCGCCTTGCAATTAGTACTGTTGAAGGGCTACATGAAAATTAAAAGTGCGCCGAGTTCTGAAGAAGCAATGCCACGGCAAGGTATGCTGGTGCGACCCTTCCGTTATTTAGTCACTTTTATTAATATGGTGGAGCCCCCCGCACGGCCTCGCTCGGGGCCGAGTGATAAGTCCGGGTAAAAAACTGATGTTTCGCAGTCGTTCTCTGTTTCGGCACGAAGTCTGCACGTCGAGTTTTATGATTCGACACCATCACACATCCGCTGCGCGCTTGTTCGCGCTGACTCTGTCGCTGCCGCTTGCATTCGGCGCTTTAACCAGTGCTTCGGCAGCTGAGGCTGAGGCTAAGTTGCTGATTGAGAATGCAACTATTATTCCTGTCGACGGTAGCGGTCGTTATTATGAGAGCGGCTATGTGTTGATCGACGCAGAGGGCAAGATCGCTTCGGTGGGGGCGGGGCAGGCGCCAGATTCAATGAGTGCGGAGCAAGCGATCGATGCCACGGGTAAGATTGTGATGCCAGGCTTTTTGTCGGGGCATAGTCATCTGTATCAAAGCCCATTTCGCGGAATTGGTGCGCATCATAATTTGATGGGTTGGATCTATTGCTATCATCGCACTTATGGCCCGCATTATGATGCTTCGGATTTGTATTGGTTTTCTAAGCACGGCGCGATGGATTATCTAGGGCACGGGATCACTACGATCTATGATTGGACCTTGAATGCTGGGGGCAATACTGTTGACGAGTATGTCGACCTTTACCGTGGGAGTCTCGATTCGGGGGCGCGCATCATCTTCGGCTATGGAGTCGATCTAGATAAGAGCGCTGAAGAGAATCACAGTATGCTGGAGCGCTACCTGGAGATTATTAAAGAAGAGGGGATCGATGCCTCGCATCCGCGCGTGCCTGCTGTGTGGATGGCGGGCTTGGGGCTTTTGAATGGGCGCGAGAGCACTTTGATGGAGATGTCGCTGGCCAAGGAATTTGATCTCCCGATTCAAGTGCACTACTTGGAGGATCCCGAGCCAAACTATACTAAGATTCAGCAAGGCCTATTTCCCGTTTATGATGAAGCTGGCGTGATGGGGGCGAATTTGAATTTTGCACACTTCATTAATGTGACGGATCCGATTCTGGAACGTACGGGCGAGTCCGGTACCACGATGGTCTGGAACCCGCTTTCGAATGGTCGCTTAGCATCCGGGCTTGCAGATATTCCGCATTACGAAGAGATGGGCATTGAAGTCGGTATGGGGATCGATGGGCAAGCGAGTGCCGATATTTCGGACCCTTTCGAAAATATGCGCATGGGACTCTATGCCACACGCATGAAGTATCAGGATGCGACTATTATGATGCCTTTGGATGTATTGCGCTATCATACCATCGGCACCGCGCGTGTGCTGGGGATTGAGGAGCAAGTCGGTAGTCTCGAAGTGGGCAAGTGGGGCGATCTGATTTTGATTGATCCACGCAGTATGGAAACCAGCCCAGTGATTAATCCGATTGAGCACGTTGTGCTCGCGTGCAGTGTGGCGAATTTGGAAACTGTATTCGTTGCGGGGGAAGCCGTGGTGGAACGCGGTGAGTTTACCCAAGTCGATTATGAGGAAACCAAGAACGAAGTCACGCGCCGCGTTGTCTTGGTGCAGGCGAAAGTAGATGCCGACCATGCCGCACAAGATCCGAGTGTGATGGATCAAAGGCCGATCTTTCAGGGCTTGACTGAATATAAAGACCAGAAGCACTTCACCGAAGATCACGAGCATCCTACTTACGGAAAGCCGAAGGAAGTCGAGTAGGGAGAGGAGTTGAAAGGGTGTTATTGGTCCTGTCTGAGCTCTTGGCCGGCACGTTCGTCGTCGCTTTAGCGTAGGAGGATGTGCACGACGATTGCTCTGATCATTGCACCTTGAGCCAAATACTTACTGAGGCTGTAGGGGCGCGACTTGTCACGCCCACATCGTGATGGCTGCTTGGGATCTGCGGGCGCACCAGTCGCGCCCTACCTCTGGCTAGCGTGATCAATCCTTTAGACGGGTGCTTGACCTACTAACGCAGCGCATTTTTTTCAGGCACGCCTAATTGTCATTCTTCCTGCTAGTTGATGGCATGATTCGATTATCAGCTAGCTTTTCTATACTATTGTTGGGCCTGAGTTCCGGTCTGATGCTTTCTGAATTGTCCGCAGAAGATGCACCGACGCCCGTAACCTTCCAGGCAGATTGGTTCTCCAATGCTCAGTTTGCTGGATTTTTCTGGGCCGACGTGGGCGGTATTTATGCCGAGCACGGATTAGACTTTAGCTTCAGCCCATTTGCGTATGGCACTGATTTTATTGAAGATGTGGGCTCCGGCAAGGTGACCTTCGGCACCGCCGAGGCCTATATTTTGATGGGTGCAGTGGCCAACGGCGCGGACTTAGTGGCGTTGGGAGCTGTTCTACGTGAGAGCCCTGCGGGCTATATTTATTTAAAGGAAAGTGGCATCGAAGGCGCCGCCGACTTAAAGGGAAAGCGAGTGGGCATTCATGCCTACACGGATGAGCTGTTTAAGTTCTTCGTCGCCGCCGCCGGCCTACCGGAGGGCTCCGTCGAGCCCGTCAACGTGCAGCATAAAATCGAAACCTTGTTGGATGGATCGGTGGACCTCCATCAAGGCTATGCGATTGATGAAATGCTGCGATTACAATCCATGACAGATCAGCCCGTGGGGACACTGTTATTTGAAGACCTGGGCATGCCGATGTATTCGATGGTGATCTACAGTAGCCGCAAATATGTGGAGGCCCATCCTGAAATCGCAAAAGCCTTTGTCGCGGCCTCGGCTGCTGGCTGGGAGCGTGCCATGAGAGCGCCAGAAATTGCTGCTTTGATAGTGAATGGACCCTATGCCAGCGAGGAAGTTGACGCAGCCATGGTGCCCGTCCAGGCCAAAGCATTAAAGCCATTTGTCATGAAAGAGGGCCATCACACCTTATCGATGACCAAGGCTAAGTGGGCGGCGATGCAAAAAAACTACCTAGAGACGGGTATGATTCAGCAGGCGATCGATTTAGATAAGTTCCTAGAGTTCGCCACTCCCGACAAGCCGTAGGCCGATCGACGGTGTTTGCGTCGCGCTCGGCTAGCAGCAAATCACTCTACCGGCAAAAACTCTGCGGTCATGACATCCTTCGCTGTGATTGTATCTGCTTCGATGACTTCGAGTTCCACCAATTGATCAATTTGTTTCTGGAAACGTTCGGCTGTGATTTCCAGATAATCGGCAAAGAAGCCCGCGCTCGGATTGCCACGGTGTAATTTTTCATTAATGATCTGATTACGAGACCAGGCTAAATATTCAGGCGTCACCTTGGGGTTGATCTTTAACATGATCTCGTGCGCCGGTGTCGGATCGCCTTCGACATATTCGATATAGCCTTTCTTGAGCGCGCGTAGTAGGGCCTTGAGCTCTTCTGGGTGCTCGCGCGCAAAGCGCTTGTTGGTGAAGAGGGAGGTGTAGGCATCAAAGCCAGCGTCCCATACGTAAAGATACTTGAGATCGACACCTTGCTGTTCGACGTAAAATGGCTCCGCGATGTAGAAGCCTTGTTGAATGAAACTCGGATCTTGAATTAGGCGCTGGAGTTGAAAGTTTTGCGGGATCACTTCGAGCGTGATATTGTATTGCTTTTGCACATACGGAAGGAAGGGCCATTCCGGGCGAGCCATGATAGTTTTGCCGTCGAGTTCCTTCCATTCAGTGATCGGATTGCTGGCTTGCAGCATCATAGCGCTGGGATCTTGTTGGAAGACGGCTGCGATGTTGATGAGTGGGGCGCCATTGGCAGTCGCCATGACTACGCTGGTGCTGTCAGCTTGGCCGACTTGGGCGATGTTGGCGCCCACTTTGTTGAGTGAATAGGAGCCCGTGCCTCCTTGAACCAGAGTGACGTCAAGGCCTTCATCTTCAAAGTAGCCGAGTGCCTTGGCAGTGTAGAGTCCACCATGTTCAGGTTCGGCCACCCAGTCGAGTTGGATGGAGATCGGGAATAGGCCATCTTGCGCGCTGCTATTTGCTTTTTCCGAGCATCCCAGATATGCAACAAGTGAGGCTGCGCAGAGGCTAAGAGAGGTGATTATTTGTGTTTTATACATCATTTGGCTGGAGTGAGATTCAATAAAAAAAAAGGCGGACGGAATAATCCGTCCGCCCTGGAGAGTTTAGCTAATGCTCCGTTTAGAACATGTATTTGAACGATACTGTGTAAGTGCGTTCGGGTGCTTTAGTGACGAGTGTATTCGCTGCGAATGTGGGGTCACTGCCGTAGAAGTAATCTTCGTCGGTCAAGTTATCGATGCCGATGCCTACTTCCCACTTTTCAGTCGTATACTTGGCGCCTAGGCTAGAGATGAGTGCGGCAGGGAGCTCGATATTGCGGTCAAAGCTGGTATAGAACTCTTCTTGCCATGTGACGCCACCGTTGACTTGGAAGCCATTGTGAAAGTCGTAGATGCCGAATAGCTTAACAACTTGTTGTGGCGTGCCCGGATAGACCAGGTCGGTATTCGATGCGGGGACTGGATCTCCACCGACGAGGAGTGTGCCGCCGTTGAGTGCCCAATCTTCTTCGGATGCAGGACCACTTCTGTAGCCTAAAGGTGCCATACGACGCACTTCTTGCCATGTGTAGGAGCCGATCAGTGTTAGGTGGTCAGTGACGAGCCATGTGATTTCGGCTTCGACACCTTCACCTTCGAGTGTGTTTGCAGTGGCTTCGCGAGAGCTGTATGAACTTTGCTCCCACTCATAGTAAGCCAGTGAGGTGAAGAGCGAACCTTCGAAGAAACTTGCTTTGATGCCGACCTCCCAAAGGTTATTTTCTTGGAAGTTTTCGGAGCTTGTGATGACGCCTGCTTGGCTCGGCGCGACCGATGTGCCTTCTTGGTAATTTGCATAAAGGAAGACATCATCAATCAATTCGAAATTAAGACCAACGCTCCAGTTGAAGAAGTCTGTGTCGCCACTGCCTTCTTCGTGGCCGTCTTTAGTCGCTGCCCATTGCGATGCGCTGTAGTAGCTAGGTCCGTCGACTACGGATGGCACGCCGACGTCGTAGTCTGCATATTCGTAGCGTGTCGAGCCTAATAGACTTAGACGATCTTCAAAGAACTTGGATTGGCCGCTTAGGAAAGCTGCCAGTTGTGTCATTTCGGATTCACCGTTAGCGCCAATACCAAAGCGGCCCCATTGGTTGTATCCGCCAATTGGTGAGTCGTCACCCACCAAAACAATTGTGTTGGACGAGATGGTGTCTTGAGTGATGTCGCGACGGCTGAAGGGTTCATCCCAGTAGTCAGATAGTTGCATCGCCTCGCTGTAGCGAACACTGGCACCATAGGTGATTGTTGTGTTCGGGATCAACGCGCGGTCAGTTACAGTGGTTTTTAATTCGACAACATCTTGTTCGGATTCAAATGCATAGCCATATGATGAATTCTTCTCAGTTTCCATGTGTTCGAACAATCCCTTAACTGTGATTGTGCGATCTGGATTTGAGTCGAATACGATATCGCCGAATAGAATTAAGTCATTCGAGTTTGCGTAGTCACCCGGGTCGGAGAGGACCTCATTACCATCGATGCTTTTAGTGACGACTTCACCTCCATTGTCGAAGTAATCTTGTGTGTAGACATACTTGTCGACGCCGTCTGTATCAGTGACGAACTCCATGAATCCAAGGAGCGCTGGGTCGATATTAGCTACAGCTACATCGGATGTTAGCGCAAGGCGAGTGTCGGCATACATCGCTCCGCGATCTACAGTGCCATACCAATCGCCGCTAGTTGCGTTAAGTGGTTCGCCAATGACATATTCACCATCGTCGATGAGTTCTTGGGTCGGGCGATTCCAACCGGCGTTTTCATTCGACTTGTAGTCGAAATACTCACCACCCAGGAAGACGGATACACCATCCTTCGGGCGGAATTTAATCGCGCCGTAAACGGAAGTATAGTCGTTATAAATGTCGTCGTAATAACTCTCACCATCTTGCGTAGTGATGGATACGCGATATGCGGCAGGGATGTCGCCCAGTAGTAGGAAGGGAGCACCATAGTCAGCCGACAGTGTTTTACGTCCCCAGTTGTCGAGTTCCAGTTCAATCGATCCTTTTTCTTCATCGAAGAAAGGAGACTTTGGAATTAAATTCACAAAACCACCAATCTTAGTGGTTGTGAAGTCGGCTGGTGCGGGACCCTTGACTACTTCGATCGCTTCAAGTGAGCCGAAAGAAAGTGGCATCTCGTTACGATTGTATGCGCGCAGCATGCCGTTGATGAATGTGCCACCCTTGACACCACGAATTGTGGGTGCGCCCGCAACTCCGTAGTAGTTGACGGTCTGTGTGCCAGCGCCAATTTTTTCTAGGTCGTCTAGATCGTTGATGCCGAACTGATCCATCAGTTCCGGCGAGATCAGTGTGACGGATCTTGGCACTTCCAGCACGCTGGTGGCGTCGTTGAACAAGCCTGAAATGGCTCGGTCCGTTGGAAGTACTGTATCGTTGAGTGCGGCTGCACTTTCTTCAGCGATGAACATTTCCAGCTCTGGAAGTTCTTCTGTGTCAGCGCTTTCTTGCGCTTGTAGCCCTGGGTGGGCTATCGGTGTTAGAAACAGCATTGACAGCAATGCTCTATTTTGCGTTATCTTCATGTGTGGTGTGGTTGTTCTTGTTTAGTTTGTTGGTAGTCGAATCATCGTCACTCTAAGCAACAGCCATGCCACAATTTTTATTTTCTAATTTGTTTGAACATAATTCCTAATGCTGGGTCGGATTATGTGACGTCCTATTAAGAGGATGGCTTTTGCTTTCTACTGGGCATTGATCTCAGTGTTAGTTTGATTTTGAGGCTGGGGATGTAGTTTTTGTGCCTCACTTTTTCCTGTGGGCTAGTAGTTGGATGATTGCAGATAAGCCCTTATGAATACTGCCTTCATGTATCTCTCTTTCTCGTTCTTCGATGCGTTGGATGAGGAGCTGTTTAAAGTCTTCCGTTAGGGTTTTTGAGCTGTAGGCCGTTTCGATTGTTGGTGGACCTCCGACTCCGCGCCCCACATTTGCGGGGGTATAGGCTTCTAATATGAGAGAGCCGCCTGGCCGTAATGCGGGTGGAATTTGTTTATGAATCTTTTTGCGCAAATCCTCTGGAAAATGAGCAAAGATGGACACAATTAGATCATATCGCTCAATTCCTAGATCGAAATTAGCCAGATCGGCATGAATGGTGGTGAGCTTTTGTTGCTCACTCTTTGCGAGTTTTTGTGCTTTGCGTAGGCCGACGATAGAGAGGTCGACAGATGTGACGTCGAAGCCGAGCTTTGCTAGGTAGACGCCATTGCGGCCTTCGCCGTCTGCGAGGCAGAGGGCTCGTTTGCCCTTGGGTTGAGCGATTGTCGGTGCGACTTCGGCGAGGAAATCGTTGGGGTTTATGCCGTAAATGTATTCAAACTTATTATACCGTTCGTCCCAAAATGATTTCATAGTGCTATCTTCTTTAGCTGTGATGTTTGCAGTTAAAGTTTTCGGGATGTGAGTTCGGCCCTTAGTGTGCGGACACGTTTGAGTGTGTTTTCTAGGTGCAGACTCTGTTGCTGTGCAAATGTGGTCCAGAGCTTTTGCCCAATCGTTTGATATTTGCCGAGCTCACAAAGTTTGACCTCTACGGGCTCGCCCCAACATCCGTCTGCTGACAAAGCTTCGAGTAGGCCGTAATTGAAGGCCATCTCGCTTTGTGCGGGGCTCCATTGGCCGTAGCGACCTGGGCGGATGAGTTCCGGGCGTAAAAAGGCGGTCGTGTAGAGTGGCATTGGGCCCCCGTGCATGCCACGCAGATCGCTCAGCCCGGCGGCCTGGTATGCGCTTTCCATGCTTGCGGCTGCGCCATCTTTTGCGGAGATGATGGTGAGGTCCGGGTGCGTGGCATTGAGTTCTTTGACTGTGGCATTTTCCCAGTGGGAGCCACCGTGTGGACTTAGGATTATGAACTCGCGGTAGCCTTGTTGTTGCAATTGCTCAATCAAGGTGCTGCTGATCGCTTGCATCATACGCGCGCTAAAGGAGAGCGTGCCTGCGAGTGATCCATGCTCTTGTGATGTATTGAAGGGGATCGTGGGCAGGCGATAGGCGCTGAGTGCCGTGGCATATTCCTGGGCGAGGAAGTCTGCGAGCAGAGTGTCAATGTTGCAGGGCAGGCAGGGGCCGCATTGCTCGGTGCCTCCAAAGACCAGCAGGGCGCGTTGAGCGCGTGCGCTCTTGAGCTCGGTGCTGGTGCATTCGCTCGAGAGTTGCCGCATTAGTTCTTACTGGATTCAGGTGCCCAATTGCCGTAGCTGCCGGGCTGGTAGTTTTGTAATTTGCCTGGATTGAGTAAGCCCTTGGGATCCGCGTAGTCTTTGACTGCTAGTTTGTCATCGAGATCATGAATGTGCATGCCTTGGTCGAGGTAGGGAGTATGGGCACTGCCGGTGGGGACTCCGATGCTTTGCATAAATTCGCGCATCTCAGTGAAGCGCTCGGGGGTGGTGTAACGGAAGATCGTGAGACAGGCGTAGATCGGTTCGTCTTGGGTGTAGTCACGCAAAATCTCCAAGTGCCACCAGAGCTCGTCGGGGAACTTTTCTTTGATCGCGAGCATCTTCTCTTTGTAGTTTGTGGGATCGAAGCGATTGGCCATATAGGAATAGCTTGGATCAAATTTGAGGGCCCAGAGTGTGGTGTGATTGTAAGTGAAATCCGAATACATGGGCGCTTTGCGCGGTTCATGTGGTTCGATCTCGTGCTGCACGGATAAACCGCGCTCAGCGACCAATGCCTTGAAGGCTTCGGATTGGCTTTCTTCGATTTCAAAAAAGATTAGATGTGAGTCGCTGCGGATCCATTTCTTCAAACCCTTGAAATAACTGGGGATGGGCCATTCGTGGACGCTGATGAGGCGCTTGTTCCAGGTTTTATCATCCGCCATCTCGACGGCAAATTCCATCAGTGCCCACCAGTCTTCGCTGGTCACCATGATCTGTCGCCAATCAGCTTTGGGCGCGAGACGTAGGGTGATGCGAGTGGAGATGCCGTTGGTGCCATAGGTGTGGTGCACCTTGCGTGTTTCTTCCTCTTCCAGGCGAAATTTGCGAGGTGGGTTTTCTACGGTGAGTAAGTCGACTGCTTTGATGGTGCCAGCTTCTTGTAGGCGTCCCCATGTGACCGATCCGATGCCGCCGGAGCCGCCGCCGATATAGCCGCTGAGGGTGGAGCGTACCCATGTGGATGGGTAGCTGCGTAGTTCCCAACCTTCTTTGCGCACGGCGTTTTCGAGTGTTTGGATGCGGACGCCTGCCTGGGCTTCGACCCAGCCGTCACCAATCTCAATGATTTCGTTGAGCCCGTTGATGTCGATCAGCACGCCACCTTCAAAGGGGGTGCATTGACCGTAATTTCCAGTGGTCGCGCCGCGAATCGTGACCGGCACTTCCTCGGCGACACAGGTAGCAATTATTTGCTCCAGTGCTTCTTCGCTTGTGACTTTGACCACCGCGTCGGCTCGCTTGCTGGCGAGTGATTCCTTTAGGAAGGGTGAATACCAGGCGTAGTCGCGTGAGAGCTTGAGCGTGGATGTTTCGCTGGTGATCAGGCTCGTTTCGCCAACAATGCTGGCTAATTGAGAAAGGAAGGCTGTGTTGAGTTCCATGGCGCTATATCGCTGACACTTTGGTTTTTTATTCAGTGATCATTGCCTGAACCTCAGCGGGCAAATACTTCGTGGGGGCGAGTTCTTTCGCATCCATCGGCTCGCTGATGAGTCCTACGTCGTGCAGGGTGTCGATGAGCTTTTGCATGCGTGCGGGTTGTATTAAGCCAGTTTGATCGACTGCTTCATTGCCTGCAACTAGATGGTTTTCTAGCATGGCATTGACGCTGTATTCGAGGAAATCAGGTTTCATTTTAGTGTGAAGTTGTGTGATCAAAGCATTGGCACGTTCGCGGGGGCCAGCCATATAAGACTTCCAGCCTTTAATGGATGCGGCGACGAAAGCTTCGACGATTTCTGGGTGTTTCTCTGCATAACTTTTACTGGTGAAGATGACACGATAGGGGTCGAATCCACTATCAGCGATTAGCAGTGTCTTGGCGTTGGCGCCCTCTTTCTTGATATAATAAGGCTCATTGGTGATGAAGCATTGTTGTACGAAGTTGATGTCAGCTAAGAAGCGGCTCATTCCGAAGTCGAGTGGCACAAGGTTTAGGCTGATGTTGTATCGCTTTTCTAGGTAGCGAATCATGGCGGCACCTGGTGTGGCCATAACGGTGCGGCCGTCTAAGTCCTCAAAGCTGTCGATCCCGCTTTCTTCGTGCACCAGAAAGGCTTGTGGATCGTGTTGCATCAAGGCTGAGACGATAATCAGGGGGAGGTTGTTGGATGCGTGTACGATCATATCGTCGGCGCGTCCAATGCCGAACTCCACTTTTTGACTGACAACTTTCTGGGTGCCCATCGCGTTGGGACCACCTTGGCTGATTGTCACGTCGAGGCCGACTTCTTCATAGTAGCCTTCGACGACTGCTTGGTAGAAGCCTCCGTGTTCGGCCTGTGCATACCAGTCCGTTTGTAATGTAACGGGGATTAGGCCGGTCTCACTTTCTTCGGCGTTTTTTCCGCAGCCCATTAAAAAGAGGCCTGCCGTGAGCAATAGGGAGAGGTGAGGAAGTTTGTTTTTCATTGTAAGAAGTGCTGTGGATTTATGTGTTGTCGGTTTTGCGTGCGGATTCGTGCCAGTCTTTGAGTAGATACCAGTGCAGCCAGTTGACACAGCCGACGAATACGAAGCCTAGCATACAGGCAACTAATGCTGTGGCGAAGAGTTCCGGGATCTTGAGCTGTGAGTTGTAGAGAATGACCATGTAGCCAATGCCTCCGACGCCTCCTTGTGAGCTACCAGCAAACAGGTCGCCGGCGATGGCTCCGATAGGAGCGAGGGTGCCTGCGATTTTCATACCTGTTAAGAAATATGGCATCGCAAAAGGCACACGTAGATACATGATTTCTTGTGCCTTGCTGGCGTTGCTCATTTCAAATAAGTCGAGCAGATTGCGATCGGTCGAAACGAGGCCCATGGTCGTGTTGGCCACGACCGGGAAGAATCCGATCATGAAAGTAATCGCGGTGATACTTGGCAGCCCTTGTCCCATCCATAGTACGAAGATGGGAGCGAGCACGACGACTGGCGTCATTTGTAGCACTAGTATCCATGGATAAAGTGCTTTTTTGACCCATACTGCAGATGCGAGAAGCATGGATAATATGTAGCCGACTGTAACGGCAGCGATGAAACCAATCACAGCGGAGAGAGCGGTTTGTCGGGTTGATAACCAGAGCGCTTCCCTTTCAGACCAGAGTGCCGTGGCAATTTGATGTGGAAAGGGAATGATTATGCGTTGCACGTCGTAGCCTACGGAGCGACCGTATAAGTAGCTGATCAAATTCCAAATTGCTAGAATGATAATCCCGGAAGCAATTGGAAGTAGTGCGGATTGAATCTTTTTTGAAGTCGTGGCCATGATGTTTTTTAGTGTACGGTTCGGATGGCATTAGAGACCTTCGCCACGTAGTTGAGATAGGCAGGGTCTTCGCGTAGTTCTGCGTTTCTTTCTTTGGGCAAATCGATTTCGATCACCTGAGAGATGCGTCCTGGATTTGCGGAAAGTACGACGACTTTATTGGATAGGAACACCGCTTCAGCGGCTGAGTGTGTGACGAAGAATGCGGTCCATTGGTCACGTGCGTGAATGCGCAGTAAGTCTTCGTTTAGATTGTCGCGCGTCATCTCATCGAGAGCGCCAAATGGTTCGTCGAGCAAGAGCACGCGCGGTGCTAAGGTAAGCGCTCGTGCAATGGAGACACGCATCCGCATGCCGCCGGAGAGCTGCCATGGGAATTTGTCCAGGGCGTGTGAGAGATTGACAAGCTCCAGCATCTTGCGTGCAGTCTCTACTCGGCGCACTGTTGATTCGCCCCGAAGTTTGAGTGGCAATTCTGTATTTTGCTGCACGCGTTTCCAGGGCAAGAGGTTGGCTTCCTGGAAAATGAAGGCCATTTCCTCGCGGGCATTTTTAGGATTCATTCCATCGACCACGACTTCGCCTTCGCTGAGGGAGTGGAGGCCGGCAATGATTTTGAGCAAGGTAGATTTGCCGCAACCGCTGGGCCCGACCAAACTAATGAACTCGCCTTTGGATGCTTGAAAATTGATGTCTTCCAATACGGTCGTCTCACCAAACCGCTTGTGGGCTTGGGTCAATTGGACCATTGGAATGTTATTACTTTTGGTAGTCATAGAGAGGACGCGTCATTCACAGGGTTGGAAGTTTGAGCCGCGAGGGGCGCACCGTGTCGTGGTAGACTGTTTGTCGGGCGCGCTTAAATTGGCTTTGATTGAGCAGGCCTAAGCGATCTGCTTTGGTGTTGGGATGGCGTGCGATGAGTGGGAAGGCCGAACTGGCGATGTCGAGGCGCAGTTGATCGCCTGTCGGAATGCAGACTGCGGTGGCATCGAACTTCAGCTTTAACTTGTAAACATCATTGTCGCCGATTGCTATAGGATTGGTTGCTGCGGCGGCCATACTGAGGAAGGTGGCGCTGCCATCGGGGCGTAGCCATGAGAGACGTGCGACGAAGTCGGTGGCCTCGGCGGTTGTGGCGACACTGAGCTCCAGTTCGGCGTGTCCGACGATTGTTTGTTCGCGGGTGAAGGGGGCGCTATCGTACACGAGGATGTTGTTGCCTTGTTGCTGCGCCTTTAAATCCACGGGCCCCCAGACTGGGATGAAGCCACCAGGGGCGGTCACTGGCACTTCAGGGTCGTAGGCGAAATGGTCGGAGGGTGAGTCTGAGGCGGCTTCTGCGAGCAGTTGTCCATCGCCAAAGCTACTATTCGCATTGCCACCTGAGCTTAGGTGGTAGTCGATGCTATTGCTATTCGGCGGCCAGTGAGACGCGGTTTGCCAGCAGTTTTTGCCGAGCACAAAATATTGAACCCCTTGGTGCTTGGCGTCGCCGCGGCCAAGTTGTGCGTTGAAGAATTCGACCAGCATGGCGTCTGTGTCGATGCGTAGAGCGTCACCAAAGTCGCGCCCATTCATCCATCGTTCCCACGGGATGTGTTTCCATGGGCCAAAGAGAAAGAAGTCCTTGGAGCTGTCTTTCCTGCATTGGTAGGCGAGTGTGCTGCCTTCAGAGTAGAAGTCGTAGTAACCGGCTAGATGGAAGACGGCGACTTCTGACTCGGCGAGCGCCTGGGTGCAGTCGAGAGTTTGCCAGTAATCGTCGTTTTCTGTGTGAGCCATCCAATCGACGGCATAGCTAGGGATGTCGTCGGCGCTGAGCGGTTCGGCGCTGGCGAGTGGAAACTGCTGCGTGAGCTCTTTAAAGTTGCTGTAAGACTTTTCCAGCGCAGCTGCGCTCTCCGTCGCTCCGCGGCGCCATGCGTCTTCGCGTAGCATTTGGTTGCCCCAGCTGAGTGTCGTGGCCAGGCGCAGGATGCCGTTTCTGTAGAACCAGCCATTGTAGAGATCTGCTGCAGCCATGTGGGGGGCGATGGCCACTAAGGCCTTCGGCTTATCCTTTAGCACTGCCAGCTGCGTGTATGCCTGATAGGAAAAGCCATACATGCATACCCGGCCGTCGGCGCCGTCTAGTTGAGCGGCCCATTCAATCGTCTCGCGGCCATCGGCTGCTTCGTTGCGAAAGGTGTAGAAGTCGCCTTCGGATTCTCCACGGCCGCGGACGTCTTGAATGACGACAATAAACCCGGCTCGTGCAAAGTATTCAGGTTGTGCATACACAACTGTGGATGCAATCTCGCGTCCGTAGGGCTGACGCATTAACAATACTGGTTGCGCCTGCTCACTGGGGACTCGGTAGATGTCGCTGCTAAGTTGAGTGCCATCGGATAGCACCATACTTACATTGCGCTCCACCGAGACGTCGTAGTCTTGTGAATTCATTTTAAATAGATCGGCCAGGGCCTGCGAATGCAGGCCCTGTGCCGTGGTCGTTATGAAGCTGTGTGCTTCAGGGTAGTTTGCTTACTGACATCGTTATCGGCGGTGCTGCTTTCTGAGCTGGTAGGGAGAAGCCAGCACTGCCAGGCGATTGATGTTTAAACTTCTGCAGTCGCGAGTGGGTTATGTTTGTATGAGGCCATCTTGCCTGGGTTCATTAGACCCTTGGGATCGGCGAGATCTTTCAGCGCTTGCTTTTCCGATAGGTCGGGATGTGCGCCGCCTCCTTCCATCGTGTAGGTGTGTGGATTGGCCACAGCCACACCAATGGATTCGCAGAAGGCGATGATTTCGTTGAGTCGTTCTTCAGTTGTGTAGCGAATCAATGGAATGCCCCCGATGGAAACGCCCGGCTTTTCTGTTCTGAATTTTGAATTACCGAGTGTCATTTCAATGTGTATCAATACTTCGTCGCCGTATTTATCTTTCAGCTTCTTGAAGTTGCCATTGAAGTCCTCGCCAAACCCGCACTGCAAATAGGTGATGCTCGGGTCGGCTTTAATCGCCCAGAGTGTGGTATGGTTCCATGTGTAGTCGGTGATAAATGGTGGCTTGGGTGGACTGCCAAATGGCTTGGAGAAAACATGTTCAATGCCCGCTGCCTTGGCCGATGCGATAACTTTTTCCGCGCATGCTTCGTCCACCATGAAGAAGGTGGTGTGCTTGTCCGCAGGTATATGCTTTCTGAGTGGTTTGAAGAAATTGGAGATCGGATTTTCGAACACGGATACCAGGCGCTTCGGAATGCTGTCGTCACAGGCAACTTCGTAGGACCAGTCGAGCAGTTCCTGCCAGTCGTCGTGCACGAAGATTAGCTGCTCCCATGGGAACGCTTGTGCTAGGCGCATTTCAACTTCGACCATGATGCCAGTCGTGCCATAGGTATGGAGCGCTTTAATGGCATCGCGCTCTTCCAGCTTAATAAACTTTGGCTCGGCCTCCATTGTCATGATTGTGACCGATTTTACATTGTCCTTATAGGCGATGCCGCCGTTCCTGATCGAACCGATACCCCCCGAGCCTCCACAGAGGAAGCCACCGATGGTACTGATGATCCAGGTCGATGGCATGCAGGGCATTTCGTAGCCTTTTTCGCGGGCCGCGATCTCGATCTTGCGAATGGTCGCGCCCACTTCTGCATGCACGACGCCATCTACACTGAAGATGGTATTCATGCCAGAGATGTCGATGACCGCGCCGCCGTAGAGTGGAATTAATTGGCCGTAGTTGCCGGAGCCACCGCCGCGTACGACGAGTGGAATGTTGTGCTCATAGAGGTAGGCGACTGCCTCTTTCAGTTGCTCTTTGCTTTTGACCAGCAAGGCCACTTCAGCGCGCTTGTCTTCAAGCATCTCCTTTAATACGGGGGAATACCAGTAGAAGTCCTTTGAGTATTTTTCGGTCTTTTTGCCGGTAATTACTTGGTCTTCACCTAGAATCGCTTGCAGCGCTTCTAGGTTTTCAGTCGTGACTGTGGTACTGGTTATTGGTGTCGAATCAATTGTCATTCTGTGCTCTTAGCATAATCATTGCCATTCGGGTGCACTGCGCTCGATTTTTTTATATTGTGGTTTTGTCGGATGCGAATCGCTCGGATAAAAATGAATTTCTGCGGTGCGCTGGTATGCACTATGCTAAGCGGTGGCATGCTATCTATTTATCTATTTAATCGATTGCGGCGTGTACGTGCATTCGTTTTTCCACTACTGTTGCCGTCGCTGCTTATGTTGCTGTTGCCTGTCAGTGTGCAGGCCGCTTATGTTGATAAGGCTGATCTGACTGGTGATTTAATTGTGGAATTAGCCAGTGACCCTGCGCAGGATTTTGTCATACAGCGGGATGCGCTCTACGATATGGGGGTGAAGACTGAAGCTGTTTATATCCCATATTTAAAGAAGACTATTCAATGCACGGTCTTGCCGCTCGCAGCTATACTTGATGCGTATCCAGAGTTTGATGCAGCATTTGCGTATTGTTACGATGGATACATATCTTATTATACATCTGAGTTTATTGCTGAGTATGATCCTTATGTTGTACTGGACTTAGAGGGGAATGAGCGGGGGGATATGCAACTGGAAGGCACTCCCGATATGGGCCCATTTTATATTACTTTTGCGAAACAGTTGACTGCGGGATCGGAGGAGATTCTCGACCCTGCGAATAAGCGGCCATTCGGTGTGTATAAGCTCAAACTGGGGAGTCAGGAGAGTTTAGTCGGGCCCTTGTTTGAGGCGCCCTTCGACACGATGGATGCGAACGCGCAAGCGGGGCGTGAGATCTGGATGAATAATTGCATGAGCTGCCATTCCTGGGATCCTGTGGGGCCCGGTGGTAACCTTTCTAATCGAATTGTAAAAATTGTTTCGATGCACGCGAAATATAATAAACAATATTTTCACGACTTTGTGAAAGACCCTCAAGTGACGATGCCAGATTCAAAAATGCCGAAGCATCCCCACTATAGCGATGAAACCATTGAGCAAATCCGCCAATTCCTGACCCATGTTCCCAATTAATAAATTTGAATTTTTCGGTGCCGCGCTTGCGTTGAGCACTTCACTTTTTTGTAGTTGCGCCTCTTCTGAAAAAAGCGCCAACAGCCCCGCAGTTGCTTCGGTCTCTGAATTAACACCGGTACGCGTGCAGTTGGACTGGATTTATAATGCACAGTTTGCAGGCCTGTTTCAGGCGGTCGAGCAGGGGTATTATGCCGATGTTGGCTTCGAGGTCAGTATTCTGCCAGGTGTCGGCGCGGACGAGATTAAGCTGGGCGATACGCGTGAGCCAGTCTTTAGCTTCGGTTCGACCGAGAGCAATGTGCTGATCGGCAAAGTCGCCGAAGGGGCGGATGCGGTTGCGATCGGTGCGATGTTTCAAGATAGTCCGATGGGCTGGATGTATTTGAAAGAGGGACCCATCGAATCCTTTGAGGATTTGGTCAACGTGCGCGTGGGCATTCATGCCGATGGTGCGCGAGTCATCGCTCTGCTGCTGGAGCAGCAAGGGGTGGATGCCAGTGGGCTGGAGACTTTTGCCGCTAGCTATGATCCTCAGCAGCTCTTAGATGGTAAGGCCGATGCGTTGCAATGTTACTATATCGATGAGTTTGTGAAACTGGAGCAAATGGTCGGCGATCGTGCGGGGGTTTTTCTGGCGCGTGACTATGGCTACCGTGCGTATTCGCAAGTGATGTACACCTCCGGACTGACGGCTACGGAGCATCCGCAAGTTGTGGCAGATTTTTTAGCCGCGACCAAGCGCGGATGGGAATATGCCTTCGCGCATCAGGAAGCCACGATTGATTTGATTCTTTCGAAGTATAATCCAAAGCTCGAGCGTGACTATCAGATTCGTTCGCTGGCAAAAGTTGAGGAGTTGATGGTGCCTGAGCCAGGAGCCTTATTCCGTCCGATGGACCCCGAAGTCTTGAAGGCAGGCCAAGCGCACTTGTTGAAATATGATTTGATTCCAGAAGCAGTCGATATCGATGCGCTCTTGGTGCAACAATACCTCCCTTAATGATCCCCAATGACTGAAAGTATTTTAAAAAATGCGCGTATTCCGCGCAGTCTCTCACCTTTTCCTCAAGGAGAAAGTGTACTCGTTGATTGTGATATCCGCATACAGGATGGCTTGATCACAGCTGTCGATCCCGCTGGTTCAGGCCATGCCAGTGAAACAGCCTCGGTGAATGACTTGCAGGGGCGCATTGTGATGCCCGGCTTCTTGGATGCCCACGTGCATATCGATAAGGCCTTTACCTGGGATCGTGCACCTAATGTGCGTGGCGAGTTCTGGGATGCGATTGAATTGCTCAGTAAGGATAAGGAGAATTGGACCGCCGAAGATCTCTATCGGCGCGGGACTTTTGCGCTTCGCTGTGCTGAGGCGCACGGAAGCGTGGCGCTACGCACCCATGTCGATACGGGGCTGGATTGGGGCGAGGTCAGTCACGATGCCATGCAAACCTTACGCCAAGAATGGGCGGGCCGGATCGATTTACAGACAGTCAGTCTGTGTGGGATCGAGTCATACCTGGAACCTGCCGGTCGGCGCATTGCGGAGTGGACGCTGAAGCATCCGAACGCGCTGCTGGGAGGGATGCCGCAAATGAATCCGGACTTGGATAAACAGTTGCGCTACTTTTTCGATCTCGCAGCCGAGATGGGCGTGGGTGTTGATTTACATGTGGATGAAAATGGCAATGCCGAGGCGGAGTGTTTGCGACATATTGCTCAGATTGTTTTAGAGAAAGAATTTCCACACCCTGTCACTTGTGGCCATGTTTGTAGTTTGGCCGTGCAAGATGCGGAGCGTGCGGCATCCACGATTGATTTGGTGCGGGAAGCCGGAGTGCAGATTATTTCGCTGCCACTGTGTAATTTGTATTTGCAAGGGCGCCCTACGGAGACGGGGCACCGCGGTACGCCGCGCTGGCGCGGGGTGACACTTTTACATGAATTGCATGATGCCGGTGTGACGACGGCTTGCGCTAGCGATAATGTGCGGGACGCCTTTTACGCATGGGGTGATTTTGATATGTTTGAAGTCTTTACGCAAAGTATTCGTATCGCTCATCTTGATACAAAACCCGCTGCAGCTTGTGCGATGGTGACTTCCGGACCAGCTGCGATTATGGGGCTTTCTCAATACGGTAAAATTGCAGTTGGCATGGATGCCCGAATGGTTGCTTTCGCGGCGAAGAGTTTTAATGAGTTACTCTCGCGCCCCAATCAAACACGCGAGTTGATCGGTTATCATTCAGATGCGAGCAGTGTGCCTGCATACGATGAGCTCTGATGCATTTGGTATACTTTTTATCTTTCGCGGCCTGAATGTGAACTTGGCTTTGATTTTGCTAAGAGGTCTGCATGATACTGATTCGACTATCTAAAATCGCGCTCGTACTCTCGGTTGCGTTCTTCCTATTCCTTGTGGTCCTTAATAATATTACTGACTACGGATCCAACTATCTCTTCGTTGAGAATGTGCTCGGCATGACGACTGTCTTTGAGGGGAATCAACTGATGTGGCGTGCGATTGATTCGCCTGCGATTCATACCATCTTTTATTTCTCAATCATTCTCTGGGAAGCATCTGCAATGGGCCTATGTATCTTTGGCGGCTATCAGTTATTCAAGCGCTTGAAGGGGACTAAGGCTGAATTTGAAGGTGCTAAGCAATTCGCGATCGCGGGTTTGGTTTTGAGCATGTTACAGTGGTTTATCGCATTTATTTCAGTGGGTGGTGAGTGGTTTACCATGTGGCAATCTCCGAGCTGGAATGGGCAGGACGCCGCCTTTCGCATGTTTGCCTGTATCGGCATCGTCATGCTGTTTCTTTATCTGCCCGAGTTCGGGGAAGAGTCAGAAAGCTAGGCACGCGCCATGCATTATCAGGATTGTATTGTTTTTCACGGACCCGAAATGGCTCCGATGCGTTGCGCGTCTTTCCGTGCGGAGGGGGACCGAATCGTTGAGATGGACCTCATCGAGCCGGTGCAGCGCATTGAGCATGGAGCGATTGTGATCATTCCCGGCTTGGTGAATGCGCATACGCACATGGGCGACAGCTTTATTCCAGATGGCGCGACTGGCTTGACCTTGGAAGAGGGCTTCTTTCGGCCAGATGGTTTCAAGTATCGCGAGATTGCGAAGTTGGATCGCGCGTCGCATGTAGACTTTATTAGCGATGCGCTTAGCTACATGGCATGCAGTGGCACGGTGGCGCATTTTGATTTCCGAGAGCAGGGAGCCGAGGGCGCGACACGCTTAAGAGAAGCCAGTGATCGCACGGGTGTGCGTTCAGTCATCCTTGGGCAGTTCGATAGTGTACCTTTTGATCTCGCAGCTTTGACTCGCAATACGGCCGATTTCGATGCTACGGCGATGAATGAGCTACGTGCGCTGTTGGAAGTCGCCGATGGTTTCTCCGAGAGTACCATGAACGACCTGACCGATCCCGCGTGGCAGAGCGTGCGCAATTTAACCCATGCCATGGGCAAAGCGCGTGCGGTGCATTGTTTGGAGAATGAGGGCTACCGTGAGCTTTCATTGCAGCGGACGCAGCGTGGGGATTTGATTCAAGCAATCGAGTTGTATCAACCAGATCTGATTGTGCATCTAACAGTCGCCAATGACGACGAAATACAATTGCTGGCAGATTCTGGAATCACTGCTGTGTTGAACCCACGTGCCAATGCGAACCTTGGGCTGCCGCTACCGCCTGTAGCAAAACTGATGGATGCGGGCGTGAACCTATTGTTAGGCACTGATAATGGCCTACTGAACAGTCCCAGCATGTTGGCTGAACTTGATTTTACCTATAAGCTCGCCAAGAGCCAGTATGGTGATGCGCTGCGCCCTGATCCGGCAGAAATTTTAAAAATGGCCACTTCCAATGTCTCTAAAACACGCTGGGGACAAGAACTGCCGGGCGCACTTGAGCTGGGAAGTGTCGCCAATTTTACGGTCTTAGATTTTAATCAAACGCATCTGCGACGAAGTGCACACCTCGTCGCGTCTGTGCTCACCCGTGTCACTCCCGAAGACGTGCTACAAACTGTGCGCGCCGGGAAAGTGATCTACCAACACAATTAATATGAAACATTACCTTTATGAAGGAAACGACGACTTTGCCTGGCATGCCAGGCGCTGGCCGCAATTTGATGAATACGCATCACCCGAGCAAACGCTTGTGATACTACCCGTTTACTCGATTGCCGACTGGTGCATGGGGCGTCCCATGGATTCGGAGGAAGTCGTGGGCTCAGTCGTCTTAGACCAGGCACTGGAAGCGACGCGTGAGGAATTGACGGCTTTAGTGCTACCACCGATTCGTTTCACGCCGCGCCAGTCGGTCGGCACGCAATTTCACTTAGACATTGAGCTCGCGCATCAGATGATAATCGAGACGATTCGCTCGGCGGCAGTGCCTGGCTTTAAGCGCTTTGTTTTGTTCAACACCAGTCCATTTCTTGAAGAGTGGATTGATGTAGCCGCGCGTGATCTGCGGGTGGTGCATGATTTGCAGATTTTCTGTGTCAATCTCTCTGGTGTCGGTCTCGACTTCCATCCCATCCGTGGTGGCGATCGCAGTGGTCTCGATTCGATTCTGACTGAAGTGCTCGGCGAGGCGGCAGAGCCAGCCGATGCGCAGCTAGCTCAGACGCTGGACGCGATTCCACGATCCGTGGTGAAAACAAACGATCCATTGGGTGCACATCCCGAAGGTGCTTCGGTGCTTTTGGGCGAAGTGGTTGAATCGACTGCGCGCTTGTTGCGCGAGATCGATACGCACGCGCCCTTGCAAGATTATGCTTTGAATAAGGAGGAAACAGAATGAGTTGGCCCAGTTATAGAAACCGTTATTTGCCTGCGATGACACGTGGGGCAATCGATACATTGCCGAATAAGGACAAAGCCTTTGTGGTCTTGCCAACTGGAGCGATTGAGCAACATGGTCCGCAACTGCCCGTTGGTGTGGATGCACTGCTCGGGCAGATTTATTTAGACCGAGCGATGCCACTGCTGGCAGAAGATGCCCCCGTCTATGTGGCTCCGCCTATTCAGGCTGCCAAAAGTAATGAGCATACCGGATATCCAGGCACCTTGATACTGCATCGTGAATTGCTACGACAATTGATTGTGTCTGCGGGACGTCAGCTTTCGGAGTGGGGATTCAAGCGTATGGGAGTTTTGAATACGCACGGTGGCAATATTTCAGTGATTAAAAGTGCACTGCGTGAGTTGAGTTTAGACTATGGCATGGAAGTGCAAGTGCTCTCCTCTCCCTACGAAATTGACATCTGTGCCCGTGAGCGCGCCTACGGCATACATGCCAATGAGGTCGAGTCTTCTCTGATGTATGCGACCACACCCGATATGGTCGATCCGGAGGCTGCTACCTGCTGCTGGACAGGCACTCTGGACGATCCTAAGATCTTAAAATCTGAATTCGCCCCCGCAACTTATGCGTGGAAGACTTTAGATATTTCACGTTCCGGAGTGGTGGGCGATGCCACCGTGGCCACCCGTGAGAAGGGCGAGCTCTGGATCTCACGCGCCGCCGAGGCACTCGCCGCGCGACTCACCGAATTAGTCAGTTAAACTGAAGACCTCATTATAAAACCTATGAAACCTACCATCACACGCACTGCAGTCCTGCTCGCTCTAGCGACAGGTTCCATCGTTCACGCCTATCAGGTCCGCTCCGATATGATCCTCACTATGGCGGATGGGCAGGCGACGGTGATTGATGGTTATATGGAAGTCGGCGAAGATGGTCGCATCGTCGCGATCGAGGCGGGTGAGTCACCGGCATCTTCCTCCGAGGAGATCGTCGACGCGCGTGGGCGTATTGTGATGCCCGGTTTTGTTTCGGGGCACAATCACTTGTGGCAAAGTGCCTTTCGTGGACTTGGCGCGGATCAAGAACTCTATGGCTGGCTGAAGAGTCTACATTGGACCTTCGGCCGGCATTTTGAGACCGGCGACATGTATGCCTTTACCTTGCATGGAGCTCTCGATCAGATGGTCAATGGCATCACCACTACGTTGAATCATTCGCAAACAATCGCTCCCAGCTACGAGGATTATATGGAGCAATTTGCGGCAGAGATGGATGCCGGACAGCATTTCATCTACAGCTATGTGCTCGATTCCGATGAGCCCGATGTTGAGGCTCGTAAAGCAAAACTGGTCGATTTGATTGCAGAGACCGAGGCTCTGCCCGACGGGCATCCTTGTCTGGGTTTTGGCTTACATGGAGTGGGCATTTATCGCGGCGCCGATAAAATGAGTGAAGAAGTCTCCGTGGCTAAAGAGTTGGGGCTCGATATGCAGGTTCACTACCTGGAAGAGAAGGCGGAATCACTTAAATCCGGACAATCTAACTTCCAGACGATGAAAGAGGGAGGTGCCGTCTGGGATGGCCTGGTATATGCTCATTTTATACATGTGACGGATGAGATCCTTAATGTGTCGGCTGCGGCAGGTGCGAAGATGATCTGGAATCCACTTTCGAACGGACGTTTGGCTTCAGGCCTGGCGGATGTTCCACGTTATATAGATCAGGGGTTGCAAGTCGGCCTGGGGGTGGATGGCGCCGCCAGCGCCGACATTGCGGATCCCTTTCAGAATATGCGAATGGGCATGTATGCACTCCGTATGCGTGATTCCGATGCCGGTATCATGAGCTGCTATCAGATCTTAGAGATGCACACCTTAAAGACGGCCGAAGTGCTGGAGGTTGAGGATCAAGTGGGCAGTTTGGCACCGGGGAAGTATGCGGACTTTTTAATCATCGATCCCGTTTCTCCGGTCTTTGACCCATACGCCACTTTAGTTTTTGCCAGTGATGCTTCGAATATTGAGAGCGTTTGGGTGCGCGGAGTGAAGCAAGTGGAAGCCGGTGAAGTCTTGAAACATGATCTGCCCGAATTGCGTACTGAGGTCGCAGAACGCGTGGCACGTATCGCAGCGGCAGCGAAGAATACCAAGCCTGAAGATCACATGTAGACGTGAGTCATTTTTCCACATTACACCCTTTGAGTCGCATTGACTGACTTGTTTCAAATAACTGTAAGATTTTGATTTGTATTAATATTTAAGTCTAATTACGTATTTAGATCGAATTGCTTACGTAGTTAAATGAGCAAGTTATTTCATCGACTTTGTTGTAAATAGCTGGTTCTTCTTCTATTGGAATTCGACTTTATGAGATTAATACTTACGGCTTTGCTCTTATCGTCTGGCTTACTCGACGCGGGGAGCTTGAAATTTGAGCCTCAATTGCTCACCGAAGGCGAAGCTTTCAAATTGGTAGCTTCTCAGGAAAAAGCCAAAGAGAAGCAAAAGAATGATTTCAATGCGGTTTTAAAGGCTGAAAAAGCGATTGAAGAATACCGCTTTTGCAAGGATGGGCGTCGTTACCTTCATCGACGAGTCGATTCCCCGAAGGAAACTGGTATAGGACTGGTTGAAATCGAAAATATAGAAATTCGAGAGCCTCAGTACCTTTCTGAATTTGTCCCCGAAGGTTATCGTTCGGAAATGATTTCCTTTTCCGTGACCAATTATGATGACCTTTATAGTGAAATTAAATGGCGTGATGGGAAATGCATATTTTCCGTGTGGACGAATGTAGCGCTTAAATACTTACCTGCGCTCAGCAGTTTTAAGCAGGATGACGTTTGCTACAGTTATTTCGGTTTTACTGATAATATAGATTCAGGGCGCGAGAAGGAGCGGGCAGGCACTCATTACTTCAACGGTCAGGTTTATGAATATGAATCGTGCTGGAAAGAACCGCCCGTCGTTTTGGGGGACGAGCCCGAGTATGTGGTAATTTCGGAAGAAGCAGGCACAATTGTCCCTGATGAGCTCTATGAGCAGATGGACGCAGTTCTTCGCTTTTATTTAGAGAACGAAGACTCGCTTCGTGTCGCTTACCTCAATATGCAGAGTTTGAATAACGCGCGTGCCGACTATCTGCTCAAAAATCCACCACATCCTGAAGAGTCGATTCTAATCTATTCGTTCACGCCGAGTGGAGAATAATCAGTCAAAAGCAATTTAGCTATGAAAAGTTCGTTTCTATTGATGTTTGCAGGATTCGTGCTTGTGTGTTCTACGAACGCACAAACTGCAACTGACCTTAACGAAGGCACGCATTTGGTTTATGATAGTTCAAATACGCTTCAGCCATATTCATTTAAATTCTGGGGCCGTTCGGGCTACTTTTATTACATTGAGAATACCGAAGATCTGAGAACTACTTGGGATTATTTTGAGCTCGCGGTCATTGGTAATGATGCCGTCGAAAGTCTGAATTTTAACTCAAACTCTAGTGCCTTTTTTCTGAGGTTGCGCTACACCAATGATCCTTATAGTGAGCTTTTCATTGGTGATTTCGATTCAGACTCGATCATTAATTACAATGAGGCACTGATGGGGATGAATCCATTTCTCGATGAGGGTACGCTCATTCTGACAGGCGATGAGGATGGTGATGGTATTTTGAATGAGTTTGATGCGGCTCCGTACCGAGCGTCAATTGGTGCGTTGAGCATTGCAATTACTTATCCGAGCAATGGTTCAACCGTAAATTAATTTCTTTGTCTTCTAATTTTAGAATCACCTGAGTATGGCTGTTAAAATACTATTACTATTCTTATCGTTCCATGTATCCTGTTCATTGTGGGCAAATGTTGAGGTGGCGCTGACTCCCTCAGACGAGAGCACTGCGGATAAATCTATTGTTACGCTCACTGCTAAAAACAGTTTCTCACAGCCTGTGGATTCTGCGAAAGTCTGGGTGTTTGCACTCGATGAAGCAGGGGCAGTTGTTGGGCAGAAATCCGCCTGGATCATCTCGAAGAAGCATAGTGCCAGTGGAGACACTTCTAGTCTTGCTGGTTTGGATGCAGGCGAAACGGCAGAAATTACCATGTCGATTGATACTGAACGACGCGCCACGTCGACAAAGGTGACATTTACGAAAATCGTTCTTGCCGACGGGAGCCTTGTTAATCCGCACAAGCAGGTGGTCCCCTACGAAAAATGACTCAGTTAAATCTGATCATGAATGTGCAATATCCAGGGCAGGTCTGACAGGCTCACGATTTAAATACAATCTTATGACTTTGAAGCTTTATGTATTCTCGTGGCTAGTATCTAGTTTTGCGATTCCCCTTTTTGCGGCATCCCCCACGCAGCACCAGACGGTCTTCATTGACCGCGAGGCCTACCAAAGCGTGGCTCATGCGCCCGATTATTTGGGTGCCTCGCCCGACGAATTGATAGGCGGCGGTGCATTCTACGTAAATGATCCTGTGGTTAATCTTAGTGCAATCACATGGTCAGACAGCAACTCGGATGGATATGGAGATGTTCCTACAGATGTAAGCCAAGAGTTGAGTGAGCATTATCTACTGAATCAGTTGGTTGAAAACTTGGATGGCGACCCGATTGCACTTGCGGCCTTCGTGCAGAATGAGATCGAACTGGTGAATGGGTTTCAATCACCTACGACGGGGCAGGCGCAGTGGGGAGAATCGCGGACGATCTATCGCGGTGCCTATGGCACCTATCTTGAGAAGCAAGGGTCGCCTTGGGAACAGAGCGCACTGTTGGTCTATTTACTTCGAAGAGCCGGCTATCCGGCAGCAGTGGTTGAGGCGCCCAAATATGTAGATCCATACGTTCCGAGCCAATATGCGTATACGATGTATATGCGTTCAGATCGATTAGATCGGATGTTGGGGATGCGGCTAGTTGAGGATATTGAACCAGATGATACTGCATCAGTCGATTATCCGTGGGTGATTGTCAACGATGAGAAAGATGGCAGCGGCACTTGGAGGCATTTGTTTCCTTGGATCAAGGATGTTGTAGTCGAGGAAGGATTTGATCCTTATTCGTATCTTCCTGAAGATTACAATAGCGGGGAGGAATGGGTCGAACAATACCTTCAAAATGATCCTGCAATTATGGGGCTCGTCACGGCGGATGGAAAAGATACCGCAGGGCTGCTATTTTCACGATTTCTAAGTCAATACATTGCGGATGATTCACTTTCACTAGAGGATGTCGGCTTTCATCGTTATTACAGGAAGTCTCAATATAATGAGTGGAGCGACTTTCCGAGACCTTATGTGGTCGGCTTATTCGATTCGCAGGGGAATGCCTACATGATGAATCCAGTGGTGAAGAGTCAGGATTTGGTCGCTTCAGATGCAGGTCGTTTTTCGGCAGTTCGGCTCACTGTTTTTGATCCGAATGTCGGCTCAGGCACTCCGATTCTGGAAACGGATGTGATCATGACTTGTCAATTAGCGAACCGAAACCTCTATTTTTATCGCGATGGAGATGGCGGTGACATTGGCTTGGTGTTGGACGCATTGAATCCGAGTGGCTCAGTTACGGCTGGAGATTTTACCGGGAGCGATATTGCCGGTTCCCAATCGATTACGGCTGCAGATACTGGCCAAGCACTTGCGATCGCCATTCAATATTACAATATGGCTGATATCAATCAGTCGTCGGCCGAGGTGGTCGATTATCGTGACCTGCCCTCAGACAAGGGAGTTGCCTCTCTTGTGCTCAATGATGGTAATGTGACGTCGCTGATGGTTGATGAGATGGTGCGTGTATTTGAGATGGAGCTTGCGCAGACGACTCCGTCAGAGCGAAAAATCGCTGCACAGACTGCTTTTATGGCGGGTCAAATGTATTGGAAGAACGCTCTGAAAGAGGATGCCGAACTGGCTCGGATGCATAAGATTCATAACTACCTTTCGTATGGTGTGTGCATTTCAAAGTATGAAGCGATTGGTGCTGCGGGAGCTCCTTACAATACCCCAAGCGTCGATATTCCCTACCATGTAGGCACTTACATTAATGGGACGATTCATCCTGATGACTCCAGTATCTCGGCGAGCGAGGCTGCAACCGATTTTAAGTTGCTACAAGTGGCCAATTTTTCGTCACACGAACATCAGGTACTTAATACTTTGTATGGCACCGGGAATGCGATTTCGACAGTGAAGCTACTGCAAATCGCCAATCGTGATTTTTCAACTGGCACAGGCTTATATCCTGACGGCTATTATGAATTCAACCGCTCTGAATTCGACTCGGCAGATACGGATCCTACCTATTCAAGCCTAAAATCTGCCGCAGGCGGCCTGTGGGAGACGACACGTGAGGTATTGGGTTACGACGATCCTTCATACGAAATCGGCGGTTGGGAACGCGTTTACATGACGCCCTTTGATATCACCATGGACTCTGCTACGGGCGAAATTGCGGGTTATACCGGTATGGGTGTGCTCGTGACTAGTTCGGAGGGGCATGGCGCGCTGATCAGCGGTGGGCAAAATGGCGGCTTTGGTCCGACCTTCATTCTCGACTATATCGATTCACTGATAAATGGAGTGCTTAAACTCCAGTTGGGGCCTGATTCAGATCCTATAATCACGGATCAAACGCATCCAACCGGTGACGACACCCCCGATCCGCAAACAGATACAGAGCGCAGTGAATCGGATAAGCGGAATGGAGTGGATACCGCAGGAGATCCCACTGGACCACAGGATAAGGGCGATGTCGGGCCAACCGAAAACAACGACTCTTCCGATGATGTGGGTGACCCGGTAGATCCGATTACAGGAAAATTTGTATCAGACCATGTGGACTTAACGTTAAACGGTCCGTTTGCATTGCAGCTTCGCCGTAATTACAGCAGCTTCAACGTCGCTCATAATTTGTTCGGCTATGGATGGAAGCTCAACTTTATGCCTTACATTAATGTGAAGGCTGATGACAGCGCTCTGTTTGTTGCCGATCTCGACGGCTCGGTGGTGCAATACACACGGGTGCCCGCATCGAGCCCGATGCGTTGGGAAGCATCGACCGATGCTGCGGACAATCCGTATTTGGACAATAACTTTCACAGTGAGATCGGAGGTCAATCCAACCGCTATGCCGCCTATGTGGAGAAGACCGCTGAAGGCGCGGATACAGTCTATACTCTGCACAAACCTAATGGGCATGAAGCACGCTACCTCGTGCGCAGTTTTCCGACCGATCTCGGTGCGGGCACTGTTGAGCGCACTCGCCCTTATCTCGACACTTGGGAGGATGCCTTTGGCAATGCCATGACGTTTTCTTACTATGAGGACAATACCAGCCGTGAATACGGGGAACTGCGCCGCATACAAAGCTCAAACGGCAATTACATTGTTTTTCTTTACAACCGCAATCGTGAGATCACCGAAGCATTTACCAACGACGGCCGCCGCCTATATTACAATTACGATGAATGGGGCGACCTGCGGCAGGTGACGCTGCCAGACAATGCAGTCATCAAATACGAGTATAAGTATCTAACAGACGTCAACGGGGACGCCTATTCCACACACTTGATCGAGCGAGTGACTAAGCCCGATGGTCGTGTGCTCGAAAATACCTATGATCCGCTTTACGATCCTGAAATTTTAGCGAACAGTGCAGTCACGCTTCGTCGTGTCGTCTCACAAAAAGCAACCGTTGGCGACACACTCGAACTCGTCGAAAATGCCGTCTACGAATACTTTGAGGCCGATGACGCCAGTGTGACGGATGCCACCGCTCAGCCTTGGACGCAGGCAGGCTTCGACGTGACCCTCATACACAGCGACGTGCGCCCTGCACTCGGGCGTCTGACTACCATCTATGTGCACCAAGACGGCCTCAAGCGTTTCATCGCAGATCCGTTGGCTTCGAGCAGTTTTTCACCAAGCAATACCGACATCGATTATGTTCTCACCTACGAATATTACGGAGACAGCGAAACCAATGGCTTTCCACGCAGTTTAAAGCGGATGCGCGATAAGCGCGGCCTGGAGATGCTCTATGAATACGATTCGCTCGGTAATATCGCGAAAAGCACGAAGCGGGGCGATATCACTGGCGATGGCAGCTCCGAGGACGTCAGCACGTTCTTCTTCTACGATGCGGTCAACTATCTGCCGACTAAGGTCATCTATCCCGCCGAAACTGCAGGCGGCACCAACCGCATCGTCCTGAACACCTACGCCGACACGGGATCTGCCAAACGCGCCGACGATCTGAGCAACCCTGGGTATGAGCTTTACCGATTTCTTCCGCAAGCGACTGCGACCTACGAAGTGGTGTCCGCTTCGATTGATGCGACCACTCCAAGTGCTGCAGATGAACAGGCTACGCTGAGCTTTCTTTATGATCATGAAGAAGACCTCACGACGGGCACAGTTGCTTACGGGTTGCTCAAATCCACCCTTCATCAAGGAGCCGATGACGCCAGTGACAAGGCGCGCACCGAGTATGCGCATGATGCGCGAGGCTTTATCACATCGACCACCGAGTACACCTTCAGCGCTGATGCCAATGTCGTCACCGACTTCGAATACAATACGCGTGGCGAATTAGTGACGAAAACCGATAGCGCAGGGCGCGTCGTGCGCTACGATTATGACATGCTCGGGCGCTTAACTCACACTGAGAAGTTCGGTTCCGTATCCGCTGCTTTGCCCGCATGGTGGAGCTACAATCATTACAACCTCAATGGGGAGCTTACCTGGACAGATGGCCCGCGTCGTGGGGTGGAAGACTACGTGTTTCGTGATTACGATGGAGCCGGGCGTGTGCTGGCCGAAGTCGTCTGGCGCAGCGAGGCCGTTCCGGGAGCCGCTTCCGTTCGCCCCGTCGCAGGACAGGACGATTTTCTGGGGCAAGCCATCACTTACTACGATTACGATGCGTTCGGGAACTTGACATCGACGATTGATCCGCTCGGCAATGAGACTGTATTTGACTATGATGCGCTTGGACGCCTGACGACGAAGACTCAGCCCACAGTGGGCAGCATCACCGCTGAAGAATCCTACACCTACGAACCCGGTAACCGCGCCGCAACCCACACCAACGCTCTCGGCGGCGTCACCACGAATTTCTACACCGACCACGGCGCATTGAAGCAAAGCGATGCGCCAACCGTCGATGGCCGTAGCGAATCGTGGACCTATTACCTTGATGGCCGTAAGCATACGCACACCCGTTCGAACGGAGCCGTTACCACTTACACGTATAACGACGCCAACCGTACAACCACGATGGAGACGATCAAAGGGGGCGTGACACTGGAGAAAACAGTCACCTACTTTGACACGCGTGGGAACACCCTTCAACGCGAAGTCTTTTACCAAGGCAGCCAGTTTCACACCTTTGAAACGTCGTATGACGGCCTCAACCGCGTGTCTCAAAGCAGCGGCCCGCCCGAACAACTCCGCAGCAGCCCTGCAGAGACCGCTTCCGCGCTTCAGCAGACTGATTATAGCTACACTTACTCGACCACTGGCGACCGTTATACCGTGACGGCGACGTCCGACGGAGACAAAACAATCCAAGTCTTTGATGATATCGGGCGGCTAACTCGGAGCGAGCAACGCGACGCTTCGGACAACCTGCATTATCAGGAACATACGCTTTACAGCACGAACCATTTGTTTGTCTATAAGCGCTATGGCAGCGACCCGCTCGATCAGCGGCAACAAGTGAGCGCGAGCAATAATTCCGGACAAAATATTTTAACACTGTTTGCCGATAATACACTGATCCGCCGCGTCTATGATAAGGCCGGAAACCTCACCGAATTTTACGACGAGGCAAGCCTGACCGACGGCAGCCCCCGCTTCGCCTACAGCTATGATGCGCGCAACCGTATGGCTAGCGAAACCAAGCTCGATGGCTCCGTAACTACCTTCGAATACGATGCGGCCAACAACCCCATTCTGCGTAGTATGCCCGGCGGCATCAAACACCGCCAGGCCTTCGATGCCGCGAGCCGCATCACCGGTGAATACCTGGAAGGTTCCGATACCAGCACTTCGCGCGACATCGATTACAACTACTTCGCCTCGACCGAAGACATCGGCCTCCTGCAATCACGCATCGAAAACACGGGCACAAGCGACCAGATCACGCACAGCTACCAATATGACGATCTGCTCCGCCTCGAACGCTACTCCTGCGATGGTTCCAACTACACGGGTTTCGCCCACCGGTATGAATACGATCTTCGTAGTCTGCTGACCGGCGTTACGCGCGCACCGACCGGTGTTGCGGGCGACCAAGTCTCCACCCGCATCGAACATGAGCTGGACGGCTACGGACAGTTGCTCGAAGAGCGCGTTGTCACTGGCACCGGCAGCGTAGACAGTTTTACCCCCAATGCGCTACACAGCCACATTCGCCAAAGTTGGGACGGACAAGGCCGACGCAATCGTTTCGGCCTGGGCGGAGATGTTACGCCCATGGGCAGTCTCGCACCCGCCTTCGATTACGACTTCTACGCTTCCAATCGACTCGCGGCCATTGCCCCCAACGCCTTCAGCGATCCATGGGAAGTGCAGTATGATTATGAGGACAATCTTCTCCTCAGCGAGCGCCGCTTCCGTGTGAATGACAGCTATAACGCACGCCAAACCAAGACGCTCAACCGTCGCCTCGACAATAGCACCCCGTATCGTGATCCCCGCGGACGCCTTCTCCGCAATGTGCAAACCGCCAACGGGCAACCGCTTCTCAATGAAACCCTCGCCTGGTCGGACGATTCCAAGTTGGGAGCCTACACCCTTGCACGCGGTGCAGGCACTGGCAGTGCGTGGGACGACTTTACCGACAGCCGCAGCCACACCTACGATCCCGACAATCGCCGACTCGAAACTGAAAGCTTCGTGCCAAACCCCGGCGGCAGCACCCGCACTTTCAATTACGACTTCGATAGCGACGATCTCGGCGTCCGCGTCAAAGCCACGCTCGACAATCCTGCCAATACCGCATGGGAAGTTTCCGATCCCGACACCACTGGCCTCGACGCTTTCATGCGTATTGTGGCTGAAACCGCCCAGCCCGAGGAGCGCAGCTTCACCGTCAGCGGCAGTAGCACCGGCCCCGGCATTTTCGAACTGTTCCTCGGCGAAGGAGCCAGCCCATCGACCTTTGAGTTTTTGCAGACTATTGATCCGGATGTGGATTACGGCGACGGCACTTGGAGTATTCCACTCACACTCGAAGCCGGGCAATACACCCTCGAAGCACG
>NZ_JARXHW010000041.1:0-38971 GCF_031127805.1 Thalassobacterium maritimum
GCCGTGTCATACGCCTATTTGGTAATGGGTGGATTCGCGCTTCAGTAAACGCTACTTGAGGTCACTCCATGCGCATTAATTATGAGAATCGGTATAAGGCAAAAACGATGTATTCCAGGCTCCAACGTGAGCTGAAGCCTGCTTTAAGCACACAAAAAAACGCGCCCTCAAAGAGAGACGCGTTTTGTAAATGTATCGAAAAGCTGAGCTGAATCGCTTTAGCGACGACGGCCCTTAGCGAGTTTCTGTGCGATCAAGAACTGAACATTCTTTTCAAGTTGTTCGAGTTGATCGTAGTCGACACCTTCGGCTTCGGCTTGCTTGAGCGCTTCAACTGCGCGGGCCTGGGCCGACTCGACTTCATTGAGATCGATCTCTTGCACATCGACTGCAGCTTCGGTGAGCACCGAGATGGTGTTGCCCAAAACCTTGGCGAAACCATGGTCGACTGCAATGAACTCAGTGCCAGTGTCTTTGATGACCTTCAATTCCCCCGCAACGATCTTCGTCACCATAGGAATGTGGCCTGTCAAAATACCAGCTTCACCCGACTCAGTCGGTAAAACGACTTGGTTGGCCTCAGTGCTGAGAACTTTTTCGTCGGGTGTAATTATTTCGAGTGTAAGCATTTTCGTTCAGAAGTCAGAGATCAGAGGACGGAAGTCAGAAGAATCTGATTAGCCCTTTTTGTTAGCCTCGATGGCCATTTCGATGCCGCCCTTCATGTAAAGGTCGTTCTCGGCGAGGTCATCGCACTCACCATTGAGGATCATTTGGAAGCCTTTGATGGTGTCGGCCGTGGAAACGTATTCACCCGGTGTGCCGGTGAAGATTTCCGCCACGTGGAATGGCTGTGAAAGGAACTTTTGAACCTTACGTGCACGGTAGACGGTTTGCTTGTCTTCTGGAGAAAGCTCGTCCAGACCCAAAATCGCGATGATGTCTTGTAGATCCTTGTAGCGCTGCAGCACGTTTTGCACACCGCGAGCCACCTTGTAGTGCTCTTCGCCAACGATGGCGGGATCGAGCGCGTTGGAGATCGAAGCAAGGGGATCCACCGCAGGGTAGATACCAAGCTCAGCGATCGAACGCTCCAGAACGATGGTGGAGTCCAAGTGAGCGAAGGTGTTGGCTGGCGCAGGGTCAGTCAAGTCATCGGCAGGGACATAAACGGCTTGGAAAGAGGTAATCGAACCCTTCTTGGTGGAGGTAATACGCTCCTGAAGGTTACCCATTTCCTGAGAAAGTGTTGGCTGGTAACCCACCGCAGAAGGCGAGCGACCGAGTAGCGCAGACACCTCGGCACCGGCTTGAGAGAAACGGAAGATGTTATCCACGAAGAGCAGAACGTCTTGGTTCTTTTCGTCACGGAAGTATTCAGCCATGGTCAAACCGGACAGGGCGACACGCATACGTGCACCGGGGGGCTCGTTCATTTGACCATAGACCAGGGCCACTTTGGAGTTACCAATGTTTTCTTGGTCAATAACGCCCGCATCGGACATTTCGTGGTAAAGGTCATTCCCCTCACGAGAGCGCTCACCCACACCAGCGAATACGGAGTAACCACCGTGCGCCTTAGCAATGTTATTGATCAGCTCCATGATGACAACGGTCTTACCCACACCCGCACCACCGAAGGCGCCCACTTTACCACCCTTGGTGAAGGGGCAAATCAGGTCGATCACCTTAATGCCAGTCTCGAGGATCTCGGCATCGGTTGCTTGGTCGATGAGTTCTGGAGGCTGACGGTGAATTGAGCGACGCTCGTCTGTGCCCACGGGGCCCTTTTCGTCAACAGTATCACCTGTGACATTAAAGATACGACCGAGAACGGCTTCACCAACAGGGACCGAGATCGGAGCGCCCGTACCGACGACTTCCATACCGCGGACAAGGCCGTCGGTCGAGGTCATGGCAACAGCGCGAACAAGACCCTCACCGAGGTGCTGCTGCACTTCCAGTGTAAGGTTCTTCTCAACGCCATCAATTTGGTAGGCTATTGTGATCGCGTCGAAAATTTCAGGGACGCTGTCTTGCGGAAAGGCAGCGTCGACGACGGCGCCGATGACTTGGACGATTTTACCGTTATTGCTCATGATGATTTAAAAGGAGGGAGTGTTGGCTTCTCTACGATGCGCCAGACTTGATTTAGAGGATAGGAGTTAGTTAGCGGATGCAGCGGCGGCGATTTCGAGGATTTCCTGCGTAATTGCTGCTTGGCGAGCCTTGTTGTAGTCGAGGGTGAGATCGTCAACGAGACTTGACGCATTATCCGTCGCAGCCTTCATCGCGACCATACGTGCGGAGTATTCCGCAGCACGGCTTTCGAGGAGAAGTTGGTGAATGATGACCTTCACATACAGATCAGGCAATTGCTCCAAAACCTCTTCAGCAGATGGTTCGAAAACCATTTCGCGTGAATCCTTACGAGCGGCGAGGATTTCCTCTTCACCAGCGACGCGCTTCTTGAGTTGTTCCAGCACTTCGCTCAAATCCACAATCGGAAGCAGCGATTGAATGACCGGCTCTTGCACCAGCACGTTTACAAAGCTGGGGTAAGCGACCTCGATGGTGTCAATCTCGCCCGCCTTATAAGCGTCGATCAAGAGCTTCAGCATGGGGCGTAACTCTTGAAAGTTGGCCTTGTCTGAAACAGTGAAGTCGGCAACCAAATCGCGTCCGGAACGTGTCACGAACTGAGTGGCTTTACGACCAACTGCGACAAACTTGGCATCGCCCTTGACCTCGTCAGAAATCTTACGGAATAGATTGGTGTTGAGGGGGCCGCAGAGGCCCTTGTCAGTCGAGAGGATCAGGATGCCGCGAGTCTTCACTTCGCGCTTCTCAAAGAAGGGATGCGAAATCGTGGCACCGCTCAGGTCGAGCTTTTCGCCAACAGTGTCGAGCAGATCGGCGAGCAGTAACGCGTATGGACGGCCAGCTACGGCGGCGTCCTGCGCACGTTTCATTTTAGAAGATGAAACGAGCTGCATCGCACGCGTGATCTGCCGGGTATTTTTAACCGACTTGATGCGGCGGCGGATGTCGCGAAGATTGGCCATGCTATTTAATTAGGAATTAAGAATTAGAAATTAAGTGATCAAGTCAGAGACTTAAGCAGAGAACCCAGCTTGCCACTCTTCGAGTGACTTCTTGAGGGCAGCTTCGGAATCGTCACTGATTGCTTTTTCGGAACGAATCGTGTCCATGATCTTGGAGCCACGAGTTTCGAGGAATTCACGCAAGCTTGTAGTCGCAGCAACGATTTGTGCCACTTCTACCTTATCGAAGAAACCATTTTGCACGGCCCAGATCAATGAAGACTGTACTTCGACAGGAATCGGGTTGAACGCGGTTTGCTTGAAAAGCTCCACAACACGCGCACCACGCTCGAGCTGAGCCTTGGTCTTGGCATCAAGGTCGGAACCGAACTGAGCGAATGCAGCCAACTCACGGAACTGAGCGAGTTGCAGCTTCACCTTACCCGCAACCTTCTTGATCGCCTTGATTTGTGCCGCAGAACCCACACGAGAAACGGAGAGACCCACAGAAACCGCTGGGCGGATACCTTGATTGAAGAGGTCGGTTTCGAGGAAGACCTGACCGTCGGTGATCGAGATCACGTTGGTTGGAATATAAGCCGAAACGTCACCTGCTTGAGTTTCAATGATAGGCAGTGCTGTCAGAGAACCGTTACCGTTCTCTTCATTCACACGAGCGGAACGCTCGAGCAAGCGAGAGTGGAGGTAGAAAACGTCACCAGGATAGGCTTCACGACCGGAGGGGCGCTTGAGAACCAAGGAAATTTGGCGATAAGCCACGGCTTGCTTGGAAAGGTCATCGTATACGATCAATGCGTCCATGCCGTTGTGCATGAAGAACTCACCCATCGATGCACCAGCGAAAGGTGCGATGTATTGATTGGCTGGATTGTCGCCAGCGGATGCAGTCACGATGATGGTGTATTCCATCGCGCCAGCCTTTTCGAGCACGGCGATTGTGCGAGCGATGTTTGAATTCTTCTGACCGACCGCAACATAGATCGAGTAGACGGGGCGGAAGCCTTCCGGGAAGGAACCGTCTTCGTTGCGGTGCTGGTTGTTGATCTTCGCCTGATTGATGATGGTATCAATCGCGATGGTAGTCTTACCAGTCGAACGGTCACCAATGATCAACTCACGTTGGCCACGACCGATGGGGATCATCGAGTCAATCGCCATGATGCCAGTTTGCATAGGCTGGTCGACCGACTTACGTGGGATAATACCAGGAGCGACTTGGTCGACAGGATACGTTTCAGTCGCGTCGATCGGGCCCTTGCCATCGATCGGGTTGCCAATCGCATCCACCACACGGCCTAAGAGACCCATGCCGACAGGAACGGAAAGTAGTTTACCAGTTGTAGTGGCTTCGTCGCCTTCTTTCAACTTGGAGTAATCCCCCAAGATCACACAACCGACTTCGTCTTCTTCAAGATTCAAAGCCAGACCTGTAACGCCCTGACCGAAATCGATCATTTCGTTATACATGATGCCCGATAGGCCAGAGAGCTTGGCGACACCGTCGGCGATGGAAACAACCTTGCCGGTGTTGGATTTGACGGCACCAGCCTGAAAGCTAGCGATTTCGTTTTCGATTTGTTCGACTATAGAGCTCATAGTTTGAAAGGTAGGGAAAATTAAGAAGAAAAATCCGGCTTTACTTCATTGTGCCGGTAAAAGAGGTGGAAGATATTTAGTGAACGTTTTCAGCTAGACGTTGTAGGCGCCCCGCGACGGATGCATCGTAGACATCATCACCGACACGCACACGCACACCAGCAATCAGAGACGCATCCTCGCGCGTGACTGCACTGATGGGGCGTCCGTAAACTGCCGAATATTTTGTTTCAATCGCTTTTAGCGACTCTTCGCTCAAACCAGCGGGCGTCGAAACGACTGCAGTCTGCAAAGCAATTTCGCGACGAATATAGGACAAATAGGCCTTCAGTGTGGCAAGTGGATTGCGTAGCTCGACTTGTTTCAAGCCAGCCAGCACTTCGCCGACTTTGGCTTCGGAGACGGCACCACTCTCGTCTTTAGAAAACTCGACGAGTTTCTTAGCCAATTGGGTGATCTTTTTATCGCGTTTCATCGGTTCAAAAATGGGGGCTTAGCTCGCATTCGCCAATTCCTTGGCTGCGGAATCGGAGAAAGTTTGCTTTTCAGCATCAGAGAGGTCACGTGAAAGCACCTTGGAAGATGTCGCCACAACCAGACGTGCCACTTCTTGGCGGACGTCGGAAAGCATCTTTTGGCGCTCCAGCTCAGTGGCTTCACTTGCCTTGCGGATCATAGCCTCGGCTTGTGCCGCCGCTTCTTGAGTCTTGCTCTCAATCATCTCTTTTGATTGCTCACGCGCTTCGGTGAGAATCGCTTGTGCATCGATGGCTGCCTGCTTGACCTTCTCGGCGCGCTCGCGCTCCGCTTCGGCCAATTGAGTCTTCATCTCTTCGGCGTATTGTAAGCCATCTGCAATCTTTTGCTGACGTTCGTCGAGCGTCGCTGCGATGGGCTTAACTGCAAATTTGTAGAGAACAAATGCGACGATCACGAAGTTGACCATTTGCGCGATCAAAGTCGGCAAAGACACACCGAACTTCTCGGTGATCATGGTCAACTTGCTCTCTTCAGCATGAAGACTTTCCTCCACATGCTCCAAATCGGCATGCAATTGTTCAGCGACTCCATGGAGTTTGCCCTCGACAGAGGAAGCCGCGGGCGCTTCGTCAGCGGCAACAAGACCGAGCGGTAGAGAAAGTGCGAGTAGCAAAGTAATGAATATGGCCTTCATAGAGAGGAAAGTAATAAAAAAGTCAGAAAGAGCCGGCGCCCCGCGATCCTGCGGGGCACCGGCAAAACCTGGAAAACCAGATTAGCCAAGGAAGATGGCGAAGAAGACAATCGCTTCGGCGAAAGCCATAGCGATAATCGACTGAACAAGCACCTTAGTCGCTGCTTCTGGGTTGCGACCTACAGATTCGCAAGCTTTGAGGCCAATAAGACCAATTGCGAGAGGAACTGCAATCGCTGCAGCTGCTACGTGAATTTTACCTGTTACGCCTTCTGCGGCGGCTTGTGCGATGATTTCGAACATAATGTTTTTCGTTGAGTTGTGTATTTTAGTTTGTTTCTGCGCCGCCTACGATTCTTTGACATAGTCCCGGCACTGAAAGTTTTATATGAGGGAGGGGTAAGACTTAGTGAGCGTGCTCTTCGTCGTGATTAGTCATCAATCCGATGTAAATCGCGACGAGCAAAGTAAAGATCAATGCCTGAACCACACCGACCAAGACTTCGTAAAAGTAGAATGGAATCGGCACGATGTAAGGTGCCATGCCGGTCATACTCGTCAGCAAATTTTCACCACCAAACACATTACCAAAGAGACGGAAGGATAGAGAAACCGGACGGAAAGCAATCGAAACGATTTCGATCAGCCCCACCATCATGAAGATCGGGATCAACATGATGTATACGGGCTTAGGCGTCTCCTGCTTGTCCGCCTTGTTACCGAAAAGCTCCCAGATAAAGAATTTAGGACCCGCAATTTTCAAACTAATCACCAACCAAGCCAGCATTGCGATCAAGGCCATACCGAGAGTGGCATTCAAATCAGAATTCGCCGGACGCATCCAATAGGTCAGGTGGCCGTGCTCTACATGGCCAAAAACGCCCACACCGGGAATCAAACCGCTCCAGTTATGAATCAAAATAAAGAGAAACAGACCAATTAAGAGCGGAAAGGCCATTGGAAATGCCTTTTTACCGACGATCGGCTCCAGCAAACCACGTAGCCCATCGATCAAGCTTTCAATCACCGCCTGCCCTTTGCCCGGCACCAATGTCGGCTTACCCACGCTCAAGCGCACGACTAAGATCAAGAGGATCGAGATCACCCAAGTCGTGACGATGGTATTCGTTAACGGAAGGCCCATCAACTCCGTCAACTTATACGGAGAAGGGCTCACGCCATCCGCAGCACTTGCGACGGATGCGGTTCCAGAGAGAAGAAAGACTGTTGGTAGTAGCTTGTTCACGTAGAACTGAGTAGGGAAATTAAAAGCCGTGGCGTTGTCCACAGAAAAGCGAATGTGATGTAGACCCTATCTCTACGCGTCAACCCCTGAATTCACTTAATCGCAGCACGATAAGGAAAGCTAATCGCACACATAAACTAGATGGAGCATTCTAAACTTGCAAGCAAAGCCAGCTGTGACAAAAAAAGACATAAGATGCCAGAGCTCACAAACTTAACCGATCGACTCGCCCACCTACGCGAGCGCAAGGGCGGCTCCCCTGCCATCACTGGCCAGGAGCGCGAAGAACCAGTTTCGCCCCCCAAAGCGCAAGCGTCACAGAGAAAGCACAGCACGCCCACGGGGCGTCGCTTCGCCAACGATTACTTCATGTTTTTCGTATATGCGCTGCTAGGCATCGCCGTAATCACTCAGCTCCTGATCATCGTCAGCTTAGATATAATATAAAGGCTACACACGCTTAGCGACCACAGAGTGATACGAATCCATCAAGCTCTGAAAATACGTTTCACTCTCGTAAGGCCACGGAGCCGAAGCATCAATTTCCCAATCAGGGTGCGCCTCTAAGTGCTCGACCGCCCAATCAAAATAAGGACGATCGTCTGAGCGAAAGCAAAATTCGCCGCCCACATCGGTGCGGCGCGCGACTTCATCAAGAAACGCAGCCTGCACCATACGTCGCCGGTGGTGCTTCGCCTTCGGCCAAGGATCCGGAAACAACAAGACCGTGCGTTCAAAACGAACCGAGCGGGGCAACACCTCCAAGAACTCCCCGAGTTCCGCCTTATAGAAGTGGAGATTTTCAATACCGCGCTTGGCCTTTTTATCATTCCCCTTGCGAATACGCCAAGAGATCAGATCGATCCCCACACAGACTTCATCCGGGTTGGCCTCGGCATAATCCGACAGCCAGTGGCCATGCCCACAGCCTGCCTCAAAGAGAATACGGTCGCAGCCCGCCAGGTCAGCACGGCAAATTTCAGCAAGTTCCGCCTTGCGAGCAGCTTGTTTTTCAAGCTCGCGAGCGTGGGCTTCAGTAATTTCAGTCATAAGCGCTATAGAATAAAAAGCCCGCCGAACTCGGCGGGCTTTAAAAAATCAATTATATACAAGGAGTGAACTACCCGTCCTCACCGTCGTCGCCAATCGCCTCCACGGGACAGCCCTCCAAAGCCTCCACGCAGAGTTCCAACTCTTCTTCAGAAGTTGGCTGCTTGTAGACGAAGGAATACCCTCCATCTTCGTCGCGAGTAAAGTTCTCCGGAGCAGTTTCTCGGCAAAGGTCACAGTCGATGCATTGCTCATCGACGTAGAACTTACCTTTTACATTTTCCGGCCATTTTTCATCTAGTTCTGCCATATTTCAAAAAAATCTGCTTTTTCGATGGCGAGTCAAGCGGGAAGCATACACTAAACTCAGGTTTCAATACTCAGACTGCGACCTTGAATTCTGATAATTTATCCTCACACTCCCGCGCTCACTTTGAAACCGACCGCGCAATTCGCTGTCCGCAAAGATCTAAACTTTAAAATACCATGACTAAAAAGAACGAAGACATCTCTGAAGAAATCGAAGAGCCTACAGTGGAAGCGACCGAGGAAACGAGCGAGGAAGCCACAGATTCCGCGGCCAACGAAGCCAACGAACCCGTGCTCACTGAGCTCGAAAAGGCACAAGCTGAAGCGGCTGAGATGAAGACCCGCTACTTGCGCTCCGTTGCCGACATGGAAAACTACCGCAAGCGCATCGCTCGCGAGAAGCAGGACATCATCCGCAACGCAGCGGCCAATATCGTGGAGTCCCTACTCCCCGTGCTCGACAACATGAAACTCGGCCTGCAAGCCGCCGAAAACCACCCGGAAGCCAAGGATGTGACCTTCGGCTTCAAGATGGTAGATGACCAACTGAAGAAGTCACTCTCCGAGCAGGGACTGGAAGAGCTGATCCCTGATGGCGACACCTTCGACCCTAATTTCCACGAATGTGTGGCCCACCAGCCATCGGAAGAGGTCAAAGAGGACCACATCATCCAAACCGTGCGTGCCGGCTACCGCCTGAACGACCGCCTGATTCGCGCAGCCAATGTGATCGTATCTAGTGGCCCCGCAAAAGAAGACAGCTAAATATACCTGATATGGCGAACGACTATTACGAACTCCTGGGCGTCTCCCGCGACGTCTCCGAATCCGACCTGAAGAAGGCTTACCGCAAAAAAGCGGTCAAGTATCACCCGGACAAAAACCCGGACGATGCCGCTGCCGAAGCCAAATTCAAGGAGATCTCCGAGGCCTACGACGTACTCAAAGACGCCGACAAACGGGCCGCGTATGATCGCTACGGACATGCCGCGTTCAAACAAGGCGGCATGGGCAACCCCGGCGCCGGCAGAGGCGGCATGGGCGGCCACGATCCATTCGACATCTTCCGCGAAGCCTTCGGTGGCGGCGGCGGTGGCGGCGCAGGCGGCATCTTCGAAGAGTTCTTTGGTGGGGGCGGCGGCCAATCCCACGGCGGCGCCCAGCATGGCTCCGACCTACGCTACGATCTTGAAATCACATTGGAGGAAGCTGCCAAAGGCACCGAAAAAGAGATTAAGTATCGCCGCCCGGTATCTTGTAAAAAATGTAATGGCTCAGGCGCCGAGCCTGGCTCGAGCAAAGTCACCTGCCCCACTTGCGGCGGCGCAGGCCAAGTCACCTCGAACCGCGGTTTCATTAGCTACCGCCAGGTGTGCCCCAGCTGCCAAGGCGCCGGACAAACCATCGAAAAGCCCTGCACCAGCTGCCGCGGCGAAGGTCGCGTCATGGACAGCAGCACCGTCAAAGTGCGCATCCCCGCAGGCGTGCACACTGGCTCCAAACTGCGCTCCGCAGGTAAGGGCGAAGCCGGCCACATGGGCGGCCAAGCAGGTGACCTCTACATCATCATCCACGTCAAAGAGCACGAACTCTTCGAACGCCACGATAATGACCTCTTCTGCGAAGTGCCGATCAAGTTTACCCTCGCCGCACTGGGGGGCTCCATCAGCGTGCCAACCCTATTCGGCAAAGGCTCGCTTAAGATCCCCGCTGGCACCCAAACTGGCACCACCTTCCGCCTACGCGAACAAGGCATCCCCGCGCTACGTGGCGGCCGCAAGGGCGACCTACTCATCCGCGTGCAAGTGGAAGTGCCCACCAAACTGACCAGCGAACAAACCGCAAAACTCGAAGAATACGCAGAGGCCTGCGGCGATCCCGCCAATCCCGTAAGCGAATCCTTCGTCGAAAAAGCTAAGAAATTCTTCCGCTAAAGTGGGAAAATAGTTCACCAGTGTTCGGTTGACCAGTTTCCAGTTCAGAACTGACTCTAAACCGACCACTGGTGAACTGATAACTGGAAAACCAAAAATTAATGTCCTACCCAATCGTCATTCTCGGCTCCGGCCGCGGTACCAATGCAGAGGCACTGCTGAAAGCCGAGTCCAAAAAGAAACTGGGCGCAGCCAAGATTGCCGCGGTGATCAGTGATCATGAAGATGCCGGCATTCTCGCTCTCGGGCAGAAATATAAAGTGCCTGCGATTTACCTCGATCCGGGCCGTAAGGGTGCTCGCCTCAGTGAGGCTGCGGAGCAAGCTTACATAGAGCGCATCCAGAGCTTCTCACCCAAGCTCATTGTACTCGCTGGCTTCATGCGCATCATCACGCGACCCTTCATCGAAGCCTTTGAAGGCCGCGTGATCAACCTACATCCCAGCTTACTGCCCAGCTTCCCGGGCATGAGCGCGATCCAACAAGCCTACGAACACGGCGTCAAAATAACTGGCTGCACCGTGCACTGGGTCACGCCTGCGCTCGATGCGGGTCCGATCATTGCACAAAAGGAGGTCCGCATCGAAGAAACTGATACCTTGGACATTTTAACCAAAAAAGTCCACATCGCCGAGCACGCGCTGCTGCCCGACGTCGTGACACGCCTCAGCAAAGGCAAGATCGCCGCAGTCTAGGCAGCGACTTTGATAGGGGGCCACGCAACACTACCTGTAAGGACTAAATAATCAGTAAACCTTGAGGCAAATCGACCCCAAAAACCTTATCAGAAAAATCATTCAGAATTCCCAGCGTTTCTTCAGAGAGTAAACCAAGCAGATCGTCAATACAGTCCCCACTCAACATGTATGGCATACCAGTGAAGACCAAGTCGCGATCGATACACCACGCGTATACTTGAAATTCATCGCACTCTGAGCGGGACGTGTCCTTCACCATACAACGATCCACCCACTTAGAATAATTAGTTCCAAATTGGCCCAAGTAACTCAAACGACGCTGCTCAAGGTCTCCATATTCATCAAAATAATGATCAATCAGTTTTTTGCTTTGAACTGAGAGTTCTTGCGACAACAGGACACAACATTTTGTGCACATTGCATATTCAAACATAACCTCATTACCCTTAAACGCTTTTTCAATCAAGTAGTTGGTTCCTTGGACCAACAAATCACAATCACATATAGCACAGCGCTGCAGCGGCGCGCCGGTCTCAAACGACCACAACTCTTCAGGGATAGGAATAAAGTCTTCGAATAAACGCATATAAATTTATCGTACAGAATATGCATGAGCTCAGTAAGTCTTGTCGAGAAAGAGTAAGAAGGAGGATTCTGACATTCTTAATAGTCAGCGAGCATTTCAGCATTCAAGACAGGTCTTAAAGTCCATCCATATTGCCGCTTGCACTACAGATTAAAGAAAGTAAAAACCGCAGCCATGAGCAAACAAGTTGAACTCCGCACAGGCATTCCTGATGAAATGGCCGACCCTCTCGAAGATTATTTCTGCGAAGTCGAGTCACCCTACTGGGGCATCATGCAAAAAGAAATTACGGACCCGTATGAGCTTTTTGGCATCTTCCCTGATCAAGCCACAGCGGAGAGCGAACTGGTCAAGCTACGGCAGGACTTCAAAAACCTGCCCGAAGACTTTGAACTGAGCGAGATCATCGATGCGGACTGGCAAAATGCCTACAAGGAATTCGTCAAACCATGGAGCGAGCGCCAACTGCACTGGATTCCTCTTTGGGAGCGTGACAATATTCAAGCGCCTGAAGGGAGTGCGGTGGTCTACCTCGATGCTGGCATGGCCTTTGGCACGGGCGCACACGAAACCACACGTCTGTGTGCCCGCCGTTTACTCGACTATTTGGAAGCGCATCCCGAAGCACCCGAAAAGCACGAGGTGATCGACGCTGGCTGCGGCTCGGGCGTATTGGCACTCTCCGCATCCGCACTTGGATGCAAAAATATATACGCCTTCGACTTCGATCCGGAAGCGATCACTGTCTGTCACAGCAATTCAGAAGAGAATGCACACCTGACAAAACCTGAATTCGCCGTCGCGGATCTGGAGCAAGGCTTCGCCGCTGGCCGCCAGGCAGACCTAGTGCTGGCCAACATTCAAACCGACGTGCTCATCCCCCATTGCGACCCACTGGTCAACGGCGTCAAAGCCAACGGCACGCTAGCCTTGAGTGGGATTCTCACCAAAGAGCTGGAGCAAGTGCGCACTCACTTCGCAGAACAGTTTGCCGCACAGCGCCCGGACGTAAAAATCTCGGTCGACAGCCGAGAAGACGGCGAATGGGGCGACTTACTCTTCTCTTTACATTCCATGCTTGCGGAATAAAAGAAGACCCACACATAATGCGCGGTAATGCAAAGTATTGGGGAACGACTAGAAGAAGCACGTAAACGCAAGGGCATCTCCCTGCGCGAAGCCGCGGAAGCGACTAAGATCCGCAGCGACTTCCTCGGTTACATCGAAACCAACCAAATGGATTTTGATCTCCCCGAGATCTACAAGCGCGGCTTCCTCAAGAACTATGCCCGCTACTTGCGCCTGGACGTGGATAAAATCATGTCCGATTACAATACGCAGCACATGAGCCATCCCCGCATGGCCAAAAAAGGAGGTGCGGAGTGGTTCGGCCAAATGGAAGCCAAAAAAGCGGGAACCGAAGATGCAGCTGGAGAGCATGAATCCGCAGACGGAGCTCCCCCAAAGCAAGCTGAGGAGCCCCCACGCTACGGGCGTATCGCCGCTAAACCGAGCACACGCCCCGAGGAAAACGGCCACGGCCGCGACGGGCATAACGATGACGAAGGCGAAGAGACGGATAAGACTTTTTATATGAAGATCGGCCTGATCTTCGTTGGCACACTGGCACTTGTGTTCGTAGTCTTCGGCCTAATTTGGGCGATACTTGGCAGCGGTGGTTCCGACGATCTAGAGAACGGAGATCCCGAGCTACGCGAATCTGCGGAAGTCGCTCAAGTTACAGATCCATCCTCGCCGGCATCCAGTTCGAATAGCATCACTCTCATTGCGAGCGGCAACGTTTACGTATTGGTCCGACAACAATCCGACAGTCAGGAGCTCTATCGCAAGACGATGAGCGCTGGCGAAAGCGCAACCGTAGAAAAAGATGGCGCAGTCGACATCCTCTTCACTGCAGGTGAGAATATTCTAATCGAATCTGGCGGCGAACGCTTCCAGCCCAGCACTTCCGGCACTGCCAAAATTACGATCGAATAAGCCACGCAGTCAGCACTGAAGCTGCGCCTTGAATAACACTCAAACGAGTAATGGCGCACTGGCCACGCTGGCTAAGACCTCGCCCTCTTCGATAGGATAGCCGCGCAGAAAATCCGGCGCGGGCAACATGCGCCCCCCCGGACGTTGCAATTCATGCAGCGAAACCACCCCCTCAGCTGTGGCCACCTCGACGCAGTCACCGACTGCCACCACTGTGCCCGGCTGCGCACGACTGCTACTAGCGGATACCGTGCAGCGCCCCACTTTCACCCGTGTCTCCCGATGATCGAAGTAGCCTCCTGGCCAGGGTGTGAAGGCACGCAAGCGCGCATCCAGAGCGGCTGCGGATTGATTAAAATCAAGCGCGCCATCTTCTTTCGATATTTTGCGACAGAAAGTAGCTTGGCTCACATCTTGGGGCACAAAATCGAGCTGCCCGCTCAGCGCCGCAGTCAGATCGCGCTGTAGCAGCGGCACCACGGCCTCCCCCACCTTGGCACGCACGATGGGACTGGTGTCGGTGCTTTCAATTCGCACAGATTCACGGTCGGCGACATCACCGGCATCCATTTCTTTCACGATCTGCATCAGGCAGACCCCAGTCTCCTGCTCCCCGAGCGCGATGGCGGTCTCGACAGGCGAGGCGCCCCGATAGGCGGGCAAAAGGGAGCCGTGAAAATTCAACATACCATGTGTGGGCGCTTCGCGTACCGACTTCGGCAAGAAGTGCCCATAGGCCATCACAAAAGCCAGCGCGACCGACTCCGCGCGCAACCACTCCGCCAGCGCGGCGTCGGGCTTGTCGGGCTGCAAGAGCTGGATGCTCTGCTCGCTGGCATAGGCCGCGACGGGATTTTGCTGCAGCTTTTTACCGCGCCCTTGCCGGCGGTCGGGCTGGGTGACGACCGCCGCCAGCGTGCACAACTGCGAGCCCTGCTCGACTAGATAACGCAGCCCCGGAAGACAGATGGCATCGGAACCGAAATAAACGATTTTTGGTAGATCAGACATAGAAAAAAATCAGTGCTAGAGGAGTTCTTGTTGGCCCATGTTCTCGCGCGCGGCGTCGGAGGCGCTGCTCTGTAAAAAGAGCCAGCGCAAGGTGGCCTCCGCCAGCGTCGGCTCCTCAGAGAGACGACGCAAGAGCAAGGCCGAGGCGAGCGCATCATACAGCGCACAATGATAATGACGCCGCTCGGCCGGGCAAATCACCGCGGCCTGCGCATCCAGCGCCGCTTGCAGCTCAAACAAAGTGATCAATACCTGCAGCTTATGCTGCTCTAACTGCGGATAAATACTGCGGTAGATGTAGAGCGTGTCCAACCAAGGGCCCCAACTGGCGATGCTTTGCCCCGGCTCCGAAAAGTTGGGCGAAGTGCGCGGATAGGACCAAACCGCGCGCAAAAAGCCGTCTTCCACTGCGGCATTGTGCGCGCAAAAAGGGCCCGTCTCACGCAGCCGCGCAAAGAGCGGCCACTCCGCATCGAAGCGTGCCTCGCCCGCGGCACGGTCTTCAGAGATGCCATGTTGTCCACGGTCGATGTCGGTGATCGTGCCGATGGGCGCACAGATCCGTGTCTGCGAAGCGACAATCTCGCCCTGCTGCAGCGTGACGTAGCCGTATTCCACGACCCCGCTCTGGCGGCTGCCTTCAAAATCAATGACATGGATGGGAGTTTCGAACATGAGAAATTTATATGCGAGCGCAAGCTAACTCGGAGGCAGCCCCGCGCAAGCGCAGAGACTGTCCTTTGCTTTTTTCGTAGGGGTTTCACTGGTGAAGCCCCTAGGTTTATGAATTTGATATTTGATTCACGCACACAGTCGTTCAAACAATATTCCTACTTCCAACTTCTCACTTCTCACTTCGTGTTTCAACTCATCCTCAGACGTCTACTGCAAGCCATCCCCACATTGTGGGTGATTGCGACAGCGACCTTTGTCTTGATGCAGCTCACGCCGGGAGGCCCCTTTGACACGGAAAAAGATATTCCGGAAGAAGTGCAGGCGCTGATCAATGCCCACTACGGCTTGGACCTGCCAATGCATGAGCAGTATCTACGCTTTCTGGGGCAACGCTTGCGGGGCGATTTCGGGCCTTCTTACAAATACGCAGGCTGGGATGTGGACGAAATTATCGCGCAGAGCTTTCCGGTCTCATTGGAGCTGGGCTGCTACGCGCTGCTGGTCGCCTTGGCAATCGGCACCCCCATCGGCGTGTTCGCCGCGCTGCGACACAAGCGGCCGTCGGAAACTGCGCTCATGGGCTTTGCCATGCTGGGCATCTGCCTACCGGCCTTTGTGCTGGGGCCCATACTGATCATGGTTTTCAGTATGCAACTCGGCTGGTTCAATCCCTTTGGCTGGAATACAGCCAGTGACCGGGTGCTGCCCTCAATCACGCTGGGGCTCTTTTATGCGGCCTACATCGCGCGCTTGGCACGCAGCGGCATGTTGGATGTGATGCGGCTCGACTATATTCGCACTGCCCGCGCCAAAGGTTTACGCGAACGTGCGGTGGTGCTGCGGCACGCGCTGCGCACTGCGCTCTATCCGGTAGTGGCCTACCTGGGGCCCGCTGTGGCAGGACTGATCAGTGGCTCCTTTGTCGTGGAAACCATCTTTTTCATCCCCGGGCTGGGCAGTTTCTTTGTCAATTCCGCCTTCAACCGCGACAGCACCATGGTGATGGGCACCGTGCTGTTTTACGCAGTGCTCATTTTATTTTTCAACCTACTGGTGGACCTCATTCAAATGTGGATGAACCCACGCACCCGCCATGACTAAGCTCGAACGCGAACAGACAGCGACCGACGCACGCTCACTGGGGCGCGACGCCTGGGAACGCCTGTGCGCCAACCGCATGGCACGCATCGGCGGCGGACTCTTTATCGGCATCACCCTACTCTGCTTGGTCGGGCCCTTTTTTGTGCCCTACTCGCTGGAAACCACCCAGTTGGCCTACGGCGCACAGCCTCCTTCTTGGTCACACTGGTTTGGCACCGATGAACTCGGTCGCGACCTACTGGTGCGCACCCTGATTGGCGGGCGCATTTCCATCGGCGTCGGCTTCGCCGCGACCGCGGTGGCGCTGCTGATCGGAGTCGTCTATGGCATGATTGCCGGCTACTACGGCGGACGCATTGAAGCCGCCATGATGCGCTTCGTCGACACGCTCTACGCACTGCCCTTCACCATTATCGTCATTTTGCTCACCGTCCTGCTCGGCCGCAGTATTCTATTGATCTTCCTCGCCATCGGCGCGGTGGAATGGCTGACCATGGCCCGCATCGTGCGCGGGCAAACCAAGGCGCTGCGCAAGCAGACTTTTATCGATGCCGCCATCGTAAATGGCGTGCCGACTCGCCGCATTCTAGGCCGACACATATTGCCCAACCTACTCGGGCCGGTGATTGTCTTCACCACCCTCACCATTCCTGCCGTGATTTTATTGGAATCCGTGATCAGCTTCCTCGGCCTCGGCGTGCAACCGCCAATGAGCTCCTGGGGCATCTTGATCAACGAGGGCGCAGTCAAACTCGACATCTACCCTTGGATGTTAATCTTCCCCGCAGCCTTTTTCTCGCTCACGATCTTCGCGCTCAACTTCGTGGGCGACGGCCTACGTGATGCCCTAGACCCCAAGGACTCGGGCGATTCTTAGCGAAACCGAGTATGATGAACTCGCAGCAACTACTCCACTAGGCTAAAGTTTAGACCAAGCGATTGCTCTAACTTAGTAATTTGGCCGCGCTCACTGGGTTCGATCAATGTCAAAGAAACACCTCGCTTACCTGCACGTGCGGTGCGTCCGCTGCGATGCGTGTAGTATTGAATCGCATCGGGCAACTGATGTTGGATCACAAACGACAAAGCTTCGACATCGATACCGCGGGCCGCCACATCGGTCGCGATGAGGAACTGGACACGTTCTTTTTTAAAGGCACGCATCACCTTATCGCGATCGCGCTGGCTGAGGTCTCCTTGAATCACACCCACCGAGAGGCCGGCTTTTTCCAATTCCTCCCCCATACGAATCGCTCCGGCACGGGTGCGGCAAAAAATTAACCCGCGCTGGCTGCCTTGCCCTTTTAAATAATGAATGATAAAGGCATCTTTCTCCTCGCGGGCACAAATCGCATACTGATGATCGATGTTGCGGTTAACAACCTGTTTTGGGTCGACCTGCACCCGATGCGCTTGAGCTGACATATGATCAGAGATCAGCCCTTGCACCCGCTTCTGGAAAGTGGCCGAGAAGAGCCAAGTCGCCTGGCGCTTCGGAGTCTCCTTAAAGATCGACGCCAGTTCTTGCTGGAAGCCCATGCTCAACATTTCGTCGGCTTCGTCTAAGACCAGATATTGCACACCATCCAGCTGCAGGCCTTCTTTCAGCAGATCCATCAAGCGCCCGGGTGTCGCCACCAGAATGGGAGTGGGACGGCTGAGGCGTTGAATCTGATCGGCGAGTTTGTCACCGCCTGCGGCCACTTCGATGAAAATTTTGGGATCACAAAACTTAGTGAAACGAAAGAGTTCCTTACCAATCTGCTTAGCCAGTTCACGTGTGGGCGCGATAATCAGCCCCTGAATCTTATCAATCGACGGGTCGACTTTCATTAATAGCGGCACCCCAAAGGCGGCGGTTTTACCGGTGCCGGTTTGCGCCTGTGCGATCAAGTCGCTGCCCTCGTTCAAGAGGAAGGGAATGACCGCGTTTTGCACTGGAGTGGGCGTTTGAATACCGAGCCCATCGAGGCCCTGCACGAGATCAGCGCGCACGCCTAGTGATTTAAAATTATCTGCCATAGCTAAAATTCGTAAAGTAATTAGGATAAAATCGCGACCGCGATCGAAAAGTAAATGCTGAGGCCAATCGCATCCATCACCGAAGTAATGAGCGGGCTACTGGCCACTGCGGGGTCGAGCTTGAACTTGCTCAGTGTAAACGGAAGCAATACTCCCAGCAAATTAGCCACAAACACAATGCTTAACATACTGAGCCCAACCACCATCGCGACATCCAGCCCGCTGCGATAGATTCCGAGTAGCCAAGTCAGTCCGCCCATCGCGCCGCCGAGTAAGAGCCCGACAAAGAGCTCCTTGGCCATGGCCTGCCACCAGCCATTTAATTTCAAGTCCCCCGTCGAAATCGCACGCACCATCAAAGTGGCCGATTGAGCGCCGGTATTACCTCCACTCGCGATGAGTAGCGGCATAAAGAGCACCAGCGCCACGTAGGTCTGCAAATACTCTTGATAGTTGGAGATCACCGCCGCAGACAGTAGATTCACAAAAATCAGAATCACCAGCCAGCCGATACGCTTCTTAAACAAGACCGCTGGCGCAGCTGCGGTATAGTTCATCTCCAGAGGAGTCACCGCCGCGCCTTTATGGAAGTCTTCGGTGGCCTCTTCTTCGGCCACGTCCATAATATCGTCAACTGTCACAATGCCGACCAGCACGCCCTCGGAGTCCACCACTGGCAGCGCATTGACATCATAACGCTGGATCTGCTCCACTGCCACTTCGCGGTCGTCATAGGCCGAAAGACATACGAATTGATAATTCAACATGTCTGAAATAATCGTAGACGGCGGCACCATAATTAGGCGGCGCATACGCACGATATCGATCAACAAGCCGTTGCTATCAGTGACATAGAGGATATTAAAAATTTCACTATCGCGCCCATACTTGCGGATATGAGCCAGCGCATGGTCACAGGTCCACTCCGCGCGGATGCGAATATAGTCTGGCGTCATCAGACGCCCCACACTTTCTTCCGGGTAGCCCAATAGCTGACGCGACTCCTGCAAATCCTCGGGGCTCAGCAATTGCATCAAGCGCCGCGTCACCGTAGCAGGTAATTCTTCCAACATCGCGGTCCGGTCATCAGGGCTCAAGTCGGCCAATAACACTCGGGTATCCGCATCCGTCAAAGCCTCCAAGAAGGCATCCTGATCCTCTGGCTCGAAGTAAGCAAAAATGTCAGCCGCCCGCGCCCGCGGCAACGCACGGTAGACCAAAATCTGATGCGGCTTATCCAAGCGCAAAATATAGTCGGCAACCTCGGGTATCGCCCAGTTTTGCAACTCCTCAGAGATTGGCTTGATGTGCCCGCTGGCAATCAAACGCTCCATCTTTACATCAATCTCTGTATTTTCGTCCACCATCGTTCAGTCGGTAATAAAAGCCAGCCATACAGAGTAAAGCGGGAAAATGAAGATCAAACGTGGAACGTCCAACACCGACCTATGGGCATTCGGCGTCCCCAACTACGGGGCCAAGCGCTCGGCGGCCCACTGGCCCTCCACGTCACGCTGATATATAAAACGGTCATGCAGACGGCTCGCGCGGCCCTGCCAGAATTCAAAAGACTCGGGGACGATGCGATAGCCCCCCCAATTATCAGGCAGTGGAACCTTCCCCTGGGCAAACTTGCGTTTCATCTGGTCGAGCTTCATTTCCAAAATACTGCGCGAAGTAATGACCTGACTCTGTGGCGACGCCCAAGCCCCCAGTTGACTCCCGAAGGGCCGACTCAAGAAATACTTCAGGGACTCCGCTTTAGAGACACGCTCTACGCGCCCAATCACATTGACCTGGCGCTGCAAGGGCAGCCACAGAAAATTGGCCGCCGCCTGCGGATTGGCTTCCAACTGTGCCGCCTTGCGACTCTCGTAATTGGTGTAAAAGGTGAGCCCCTGCTCTGAAAAGCCCTTTAGCAAGACCACGCGCGTGCTCGGCAGGCCATTGCCATCCGCGGTGGCCAAGCACATGGCATTGGGCTCCTCGAGCTCGCACTGCTGCGCCTCGCGAAACCACTTTTCAAACTGCTCAAAGGGCGAGTCCAGCAAATCACTCTCGCTGAAACTGCCCTTCGTATAGCTTTGCCTGAGATCGGAGAGATCCATTTTTAAGCATTTTCTGCCAACCAGCGCTCCGCCTCAATTGCAGCTTGGCAACCCATGCCAGCAGCGGTGATCGCCTGACGATACACATGGTCGACACAGTCGCCCGCAGCATAAAAGCCTTCAAACTTGGTCTTCACTTGGCTACCAGCCTCCGGAACGATGTAGCCATCGCCATCGCGCTCCAACAGACCTTCAACAAAGTCCGTATTCGGAATATGCCCAATCGCGATAAATGCGCCCTTACAAGGAATCTCGCGCTCTTCGCCGGTTTGGGTATCTTTGACGCGAATCGCGCGTGTGAAGCCCTTTTCATCCGCCAAAATCTCAGTCGGCGCCGAGTTCCAAGCCATTTCGATCTTTTCATGCGAAGTCGCACGGTCAGCCATAATCTGAGAAGCACGCAGCTCATCACGACGGTGGATCAATGTCACCTTTGAGCAAAAACGAGTCAAAAACAAAGCTTCTTCCGCCGCGGAGTCGCCCCCACCGACGACCACGACTTCCATGTCACGGTAGAAGGCACCATCACAAGTGGCGCAAGTGGTCACGCCCTTGCCGCCAAACATCTCTTGCTCCCCGGGAATGCCCAGCAGGCGTGGACGTGCACCTGTTGCAACGATCACGGTCTTCGCTTCCAGAACCTTTTCGCCCGCATAGAGCTTTTTGACACCCTCCACGACCTCGATCTTATCGATCTTGGCATGCTCGTAACGCGCTCCGAAACGAGCCGCTTGCTTACGCAAGTTGTCCATCATGGTGTAACCATCGATCCCCTCAGGAAACCCAGGGAAATTTTCCACTTCGGAAGTGGTCGTCAACTGCCCCCCAGGCTGTGCACCTTCGAGCACAAGCGGGTTGAGCTGAGCACGCCCCGTGTAAATAGCTGCAGTGAGTCCGGCACAGCCAGTGCCTAAGATAATGACGTCTTCCATAGTATAAAGTGGTCTAAAATTGGTAAAAGTAGCCGAAGATGAAGCGAGCGAGCCGATTCTCAACCAAAATTTGAACTTCTCTGCGGGTTTGCGCTTCGCCCCTACTTGAGCTAGACTCTCTGCACCATGAAAACTGCCCCGCTGTTCGCCCTGTTCACCCTCATCGGCCAATCTTTATCTTTAGCAGCCGCAACGATCACAAGCGGTCAAAATACCGCAGCTGTCATCGAGGCACTGGGCAAGCCGATGGGCACGATCGAACTGCGCGAAAAGACGCTGCTACTCTACCCTCAAGGCGAAGTCACCTTAAAACAGGGCCTGGTCACCGAAATCGACCTTATGGACGAAGCTCAATTTCAGGCCGATCAGGAGCGATTACGGCTCGAACGTGAAGAATGGTTGCTCGACCAAGAGCGCCGCCGCGCCGCAGTCACCCAAGAGGGCGAAGCCATTCGTAAAGATAAAATGACGAGCAGCGCCTTCGCCGCACTGCCCGCCAAGGATCAAGTCGATTACTGGCGCAGCTTCCAAATTCGCTACCCCTCGGTGGATGCCTCAGACCAAATAGCCACCGCCCTGGCCAGCTATCAAACCGAATTAGAAGAACTACGCAGCCAACAAAAAATCGCAGAACTGGAGGCACGCGTCGCTCAAGCAGAAAAAGAAGCCGCGACGGCACGCCTTGAAACCGAGCAATTAAGGAAAGAAACCGAAAACACCCAGCGCAGCACAAACTACGGGCTCCGCTATTACACCGATCCGGTAATCACTCACCCACACTATTATTACCGTCCCCCAAAAGTTACCATCTATACAAACGGCAAAGAGTCCTCCCATGAGCGAGACCGAAATAAACAGCCAAAGCCTCAGCGCCCCAACGGCATCTACCGCAACAGCCAATCCAATTCGCAAGCCGAAAGCGTTGCTGAGCGCGCACAACGTATATTGAATCCGAGCAAAGATTAGCTAAGACTTGATTCAGCACGCAGAACAATTAGACTCACGACATGATTAAAAACGTGCATGATGTAATTCCTGAAATCGCCGAAGGAGTACGCGGTGGCAATGGCAGCGTAACCGCCCACAAACTACTCGATCTCTTCCCTGGCAGCGCCATTAAAAGCGTAGGCATCGTACGCCTCGAACCCGGAGCCAGCGTTGGCGAACACTCGCACCAAGACGAAGAAGACTTCTACTACTGCATCTCTGGAACAGGAGTGGTGGTCGACAACGGCAGCGAGCATCCATTCACTCCTGGCACTCTACAAATCACCCGTAGCGGCGAATCCCAAGCGATTCGCAATACAGGAGAAACGGAGCTCGTGTTTCTAGGCGCACTCGTCGCCGGGCTGGAGATCTAGTCTTCGGACCCATTCGGCATGTCAATGCGTTGACGTTTGCGTCCACGAAAATAATACAAATCCTTAAACCCCTTCTCACGAAGCATCGGCTGGATCACATCGAAAAATTGCCCCACTGATGTTGGGCGGTGCGAATCGGAACCGATGGTGAGCTTCACGCCCATTTCGGCGGCCCAATCAAGAATCAAGGGATCTGGATGGACTTCGTAAGCGCCTTTAGTCAGGCCGCTGGTATTGACCTCCATGCAAATATCTTCATCCACCACTGCTTGCAGGAATTCACGGATGACATCCTCGTGCTTTGCGGGTTCAAATTTCTTAACCACCCCATAGGTACGAATGACATCGGGGTGCGACATACTATCGTAGCGGCCCGATTGCACCCCGTCCTTCAAATGGCGGAAGTAACTATCAATCTTCATAGCATCCCGCTTTACTTTATTCTTGGCCAGCCACTCGATATAACTGCGACATTGCGCATGCAAGGAGCCCAGAACAAAATCAAAATCATAGCTCGCCAAGATCTCATCCATCGGCTCCAGCTCAGCTTCGTCGGGATAAACTTCCGCTTCGATGCCACACAGCACCTCCACCCCGAGCGGTTTCGCCTGCTCCGCCGTGCGATGCACCAGCTCGACATAATCATCGAGTTGATCACGATGCATGCGAATGCCCTGATGTCCAAAGGCCTCCCAACGCATCGGGATGTGGCAAGTGATCGTAATCAAATCGATTCCGACTTCGGCCGCCATCTCGGCATATTGTATAGGATCACCTACGGCATGGCCGCAAAGTGGAGTGTGCATGTGTGAATCAACGCGCATAGATTTAAGGGACTTAGCCAGCTTCCAGTGTAAGAGCAATGGAGAAGGACAGTCTAGCCGCACATTTGTTTCATCCTGACTGCGAAGAGCGCCAAAAGCGGGGCAAACAGCCCAGCACAGCTGCGCCCAAGCCCCAGCCCAGCAGCGCAGGCAGCCCCAATCCCAGCGGCACGAAACCTGCAAACAAGGCGACACTTCCCGCAATCACAGCAAAAGGCAGCTGCGTCCACACATGCTCAAGCGGCTCCACTCCGGAGGCAATCGAAGCCACAATTGTGGTATCCGAGAAGGGACTACAATGATCCCCAAACACGGCACCACTGAAGACCGCACCAATACCAGCCACCACCAAGCGATCACGTTCCACATCCATCATCCCATCAGTTAAGGAGAAAATCACAGAGATCGCCAGCGGCATCAACACCCCCATCGTCCCCCACGAAGTGCCCGTCGAAAAGGAAATCGCAGCCCCCAGAACAAAGGTGCCAGCCGGCAGTAAGTAAACGGGTAAGCGCCCTTGCAAGCATTCGCACAACCAAGTCGCCGTACCCAACTGGCTGATCGCCGCCCCCAACATCCAAGCCGCGACTAAGATCAGAACGGGCAGTGAAATCTCGCGCACACCACGTAAAAAAGTCGTCGGCGCCGAGTCAACACGCCCCCCATAGCCGTGCGCACCTCGCGCCCAAGTATAAGCCAGCACCGCAACCAAGGATGCCAGCATGCTGGCCCCCACCAAAATCTGCGGCACATAAGCCTCGGCCTTGCCATAAGCCTCGGCAAACTTGCTCAGATTGAACGGCCATAAACTCTCCGAGCCAATCAGATAGGTGAGCACCGGAATCGAAAGCGTCAGCACAGCAATCGGAATGATCGCTAAGCCCCAATGGCTGGCATGCACCTCTGGCTCCTGATCTTGCGCAACTGGCAGCACTCGCCGCGCCGCTCGCTCAGCGGTCCCCATCGGCCCCGGGTTAAATTCCTTCCAGACACACACCAGGGCCAGGATCAGCGCAAACCAGCAGTAATAATTCGTGGGCAATGATCGAAAGAAATATCCATACGCACTCACATCTTCCTGCCCCACCAAAGCGAAGCCTTCACGAATCATTGATAACTGAAATGCAATCCAGGTTGAAATAAAAGCCAGACAAGCCACCGCCGAGCCGGTGGTATCGGCCAGATAGGCCAGCTTCTCACGTGACACTCCGCAGCGATCCGCCGCGGACCTTAAGAGCCGCCCAATCAGCATCACATTGGCCAGACCATCAAAAAACACCAGCAGACCAAAGCCGAACACAGTCATCTGCATCCGCTTTCGCGCCGCAGATCCGGCCGCGCCGCCTCGATCAACGACATGCGAGCCCAGTAAGCGTCGAACCAGCCCCTGCAAGCCACCGCCTGCTTCCACCAAGGCCACAAAGCCTCCCAAAATGAGAGTAAACAGCATCGCACTCAACTTCCAGGAGGAGCCAAAAATCGGCCAGAATTGCTGCCAAAGCAACTGCTCAACCGCACCGGTCAAAGAGCCTTCTGCCAATAGCACGGCACCACAGCTTGCGCCCAGCAGTAATCCACACAGCGCGCTGCGCGAAAGTAAGACTACGATCAAGGCCACCACGCTCGGCCACAACGAGCGCCACTCACTCTCGCAGGATGCCAAATAAAAAGTGACGCCCAGCAAAAATAGTGAGACTAGAAACGTTCTGTATTTTCCTTTCGAGGCATCCATTAAAGAGCAAACTGCAAACTTGTAGCCAAGCTGTCCAGCCTACGCCTCGCATGCCTAATTCTCATCAACGATACGAAGCAAGTGGCACGAAGCCTCACACAAACTCCAAGGAATCTACAACCAAAGCAGGAGCGCTCTCAGCTTACACTGGACAGACAGATCGAATCGACTCACAAGTGTATGCAAATTCCAAACACATTGATCCTTCCCATCCAGCCATAAAGTCTAGCTCGCGAGACAAATCACCGGCCCATCCATCTAATATATGCATCTCCGCATCTCCCTGCTCGTATCGTCTCTAATTGCCTCTGCTCTCAGCGCAGCGGAACCCCATAGTCCTTGGCAACTCATCGGCCAGTGGGATAACGACCTGCTCACCGGCAGCGATGATGGCTATACCAATGGCGCTCGCATCGCCTTTGTGCGCCCAATCACAGCCGGCTCGGAAGAGTATTACTTCCTGCAAAACACCCTCAACAGCCTCACCGGGTCCGAACGCGGCAATCGCATTAGCAACTTTCGCTTTCCCGACGAGGGCGAGGTCACATTCCAATACGGTGTCGGCCTCACTCAGCTCATGTTTACGCCGGAAGATTCCACCGCCACCACACCGCCACGCGGTGAGCGCCCTTACGCAAGCTGGCTGGGACTCGAAGTTTCCTTACAGGCCGCCGCAGGCGACTCCGCCAGTAGCGCCACTCTTTCAATCGGCACCACTGGCAAGAATAGTTACGGCGAAGAAGCCCAAGAGTGGGTGCACCGCAATATTTCGGACAGCCCCCTCTTCCAAGGTTGGGACTCCCAAGCCCCCGGAGAACTCACCATCAACCTGCACCTAGACCACAAACAGCGACTCCGATTCCTCGACCACACGCAAAACTGGCCGATTCAAATCGACGGCTTCTACGAATGGGGTGGCGCACTCGGCAATTTTCGCAGCGATGCTTATCTTGGAGCCCTATTGCGCATCGGCCATAACCTGCCCGAAAACTACATCACACCCCGCGTGCAGCTTGGTAGCTTCACCGCCACGATCTTCGACAACGAACGCCCCGCAAATCAAGACTTTGCTATCTACGGCTACACCGGGGCCCGCGGCTATGCGGTGCTACATGACATCAGCCTAGACGGCCCGCTCTTCCGCGATTGGGACGAATCCGTCGACTCCGAGCCATGGGTCGGTGAATTCAGCTTCGGCATCGCTACCCGTTATAAATTGGTCGAAGTCAGCCTGTCCCATACCCTGCGTAGCGACGAGTTTAAACATCAAAATAACAGCTCTCGCTACGGCTCCGTGCTACTACGCATCGGCACCCAGTTCTAAGCTAAAACACCCCCACTCAACTGCCAAGTTTAGCAGAATGCCAAGCAATGACGGTCTTTGACATGAATAGATAATGATAAGTTGATCTTTTCGACCCGATTAGTCAGGATATTCGACGCATCAAACTACCCCCGCTGAGAATCCTTGTCATCTGAATGCAGACACCATGTCCCTGCCCAAATTTAACGAAGCCTGCCTCGAACTTTACACACCAAACTTAAGCCTCGAAACATACCCCACACGTAGCTTTCGATTTCTATCCAAGCTGCTTCCCGCAGAATTTATTGCATTCGGCAGCCTGCAACTCGACAGCCAAAACCTGTCAATTGACCTCAGTGAATCCGTAAGCAACTTCGCTCAAGTCATGCCGATTTTTGCCGAACTGATGGGGCAATATGACCTATTCCGCTGGGATCCTACGGTCAACAACGGCAAGCCCTTCACGACATCAGATTTCTTTAGCTCACGCCAATTTAAGCAACTAGACATTTACGAGGATGTCTTCAAGGCACTCGGCGTCACGAACCATTGCGCCGTGTTGATCCCAGGCTATCACAACGAAATCAACTTCGTGGGTATCGAACGTAAGGGCTCCGTCGACTACAGCCCTCGTGAACGCAAATTACTCTTGCTCGCACAAAGTCAACTCGCCAATGCACGTGCACTCGCGCATGAGCACAGTAAAGCAAGCCACCGCGCCATCGATCCCAGAGTCCTCAACCAAGCAGGCCTCACTCCACGGGAAGCCGACGTTCTAAAATGGCTGGCAGAAGGAAAATCAAATGAGGAAATCGCCATCTTACTCAGTATCAGCCCACATACTGTAAAGAGCTATTTGAAAGTGATCTTTAAAAAGATCAGTGTTGAAAATCGCCTGTCTGCCGCGCTTTGGGCCATACAAACATGCCGCCATCAGGAGCTTAACATCCATTCACAAAACCGAGTCAACCTGACCTACCCCCCTCCTTCGAGGGGATAGACGAAACCATAATCCATGTTAAAATATTCTGATACTTAATCCCCTAACCTACTAACTATCAGAACGCGAATGACAAAAACCCGACCACTCGCCACCGCACTCACACTGCTCGCAACCACAGCCCATGCATCCGTAAACATTTATGGCTTCGAAGCATTAGTTGAGGACGACCTTAACGGACAAGACAACTGGACAACCACACTCTATAACACTTCGAACGATGTCCAAGTCGTCGACGGTGCCTCGGGGGATGGTTCCCAGGCCCTTCAATTCACCCAATCAGGGGCTGGTGTCGGAGTCGATGGCTCACGCCTCAATGATGGCAACTACTCATTGCCTAACTTTGGCGATGCCGATAGCGCGACCATTGACTTCAGTTTCCATACCCCTTATTGGGGAGGCGAATTCGGAATCGGTTTCGATTTTGATGACGATAACGCAATCGAAAACAACAGCGACGAACTCGCCTTCAGCCTACATAGTAGAGGCCAAAACGATACACTAATCTTTATAGATCGCCTAGGCACCGAAACCAGCACCGCTCTCAGCGATGCCAACGTCAGTGGCAATTGGGTCAACTACCGATTAGAAATCGATTTCACCGCAAATTCTGGAACCGGCAGTGTCTCGGTTTCCTACCAAGACCCACTAGCCCCCGAGAGCGCCTACACGAGCATCGCCAATCTGCAAAACATCAACCTAAACCTGAATACGCTCGCCACCAACGCAGCCGCCCCCGCCAATTGGGAAGGGATGTTCTTCCATTTCGAAGGCAGCACCGGCGGACTTGATAATGTCAGTGCAGTGCCGGAGCCCAGTTCTTACGCACTGATCCTCGGCGGTCTCGTATGCATTCCTCCGATGCTGAAGCGCAGGCGGAAAAATTAGCAGCTGCCTCTAAAGGCGCCTCGGGAACCTCAAAACCGAAAAGCCTGAGCTTAGGAAATTGATAGATCCAATCCATATCGAGTGCCTGCATCCGTCTAAAAATCAGCTCGTAGACGGGGACAAGATCCGCTCGTCCTGCAATAAAAGCCATGTCAGCGCTAAACCGCGCGGAACGCCCTCGATCCCACATGTCCAACCAATCTTCCATCTCCGGCTCGAAATCAAGCTCTCCTAGATCAAACAGATTGAGCACGGCACTCGCGTCATCGTAATCCCCTAGATCAATACGACGCCCGTCGTTGGCGATCACGGAATGATCGTCGGCCAGCACCTCCCATACAATGCGGCCGACCAGATCGCGACATTCCCGATCTGGATCGATTGGCTGCGCCTCGCGACACTCCGCTGGGATCTCGACCTCATCTAACTCTGGGAAAGGCACGTCTGACCACTCTGATTCGAAATCCCCATCATCCTCGCCCGCGGCCTCACGATACTTCCGATCCTCTTCATAAAATGCCTTTGCTTCCTCACGCAGTTGCTCTGCCGTGGGATGGAAGACTCGAACCAATTCACACTGCGCCCAACCTTGAGGAGCCAACTCGGACATCACATCCGCACCTGCAAACCCCTGAGGCATTAAATTTTGCAGGAAAGCCAAAGCCTCAGTCTCGTCTAAACTTAAATCATCGTAACTCACGTCGCGAAAATGACAGTTGTTGTTTCAATCGCAAGCCCTAGAAGCCGCCACTTGAGCGAGCCTACCTTCAAATGGGGAACGAAAGACAGCAAGACGTGATGGAGGATCCGAAATAGGCAAACCAATGCCCAACACCGATATCCTAATCTACGCCACCGCTCAACACCACGGCTGCCAAGTCTTGCATCACGACAAGCATTTCGACTCGCTTAACCACCCAATGAGGGCCTAGTGCCTCCGACGTATCATGACCACACAGAGTGACACGATGCCCAGCGCCCAAGCAACTTGTGAAGGCTCGGGGACGGGCGCGTAGTCAAGGGTCACATTATAATTGTCCATGTACCCTTCAGCGTAAGCGCTACCAACTGTCGTCGAATTACCGCGCCAGTAACCGAATGTAATTGCGCTACCAGAGGCAGAAAAATCAGGCGTTGCCGCTCCCGCAATTGCAGCTTCGTCAGTATTGGCTCCGTCGACGAAGAAGTCGTCGGCCTCTATCAGAGTCTCTGAAATAGTCTGCCAACTGGTTATCGAATCAGCATAATAGGTGTAATAGTGGATACCGTTTTGTTCGATGCCAAGTCCATAGGCTTGAGCATTGCCTGGGCTAGTGCTACCTCCTCGGCGTGTATCAAATGAGTAGTCGAGACTGTTGATTGCTCCTTGTGTCGACGGGGTGTGAACAAAGCTGGGAAGGAACGAAAAGCTAGTCACGATTCGATACCCTCCATTGACATTCAAATTGATATTAAGATAGGAACCTGGATTTCCGCCAGAGGCGGCGACGGAAACGGAAGCGCTACCACCCCCACCTCCGTCTGGATTCGAGCTCGGCCCGCTGCTGACTTCTACCGTGTCCCATGCTGTTGGAAAATCAGAGGCTGAGAAAATCCTGATGGCTCCGAGTGCAGTACCACTCAGACTAAATGAGGTCACAACTATAACGTAGAAGAACCTGGCAGGAGCGAATTTCATATATAATAAACCTTTTAAAATGAGTCCGCTTATTTGCAAGAAGTTAGTCACGGTTTCTGAGCTTTGTCCAGAGGTTTCAGTCGGTTGGGTTTACTCGATATTCAGGCAAATCCTTTGACGTGTCCGAAGAAATGCCTTCAAGTGGATTCAACTTCCTGCTTGCAACATATCAAGATATCCAGATACGTTGATATCACAATCACATGAGCACACCAATTTCCAACAAACCACTGACCGCTAAAGGTCAACAACTGGCCGATCTTTTTGCGGAGCGCATCCTCTTTTTGGACGGCGCGATGGGCACCATGATCCAGCAACACAAGCTGGAGGAAAAGGACTTTCGCGACGCTTCCTTTGACGACGTCAAGGGCGACCTCAAGGGCAACAACGACCTGCTCTCCATCACCCGCCCGGACATTATCTCCGACATCCACCGCGCGTTTCTCGAGGCGGGCGCGGACATCATCGAGACCAACACTTTCAGTGGCACCACCATCGCACAGGCCGACTACGGCCTCGAGCACCGCGTGCGCGACATCAACATCGAGTCCGCAAAATTGGCCCGCAAGGTAGCCGATGAGGTCTCCGCAAAAGAGGGCCGGCCAACTTTCGTCGCGGGCGCGATCGGTCCCACCAATCGCACTTGCTCGATGTCGCCCGATGTCAATAGCCCCGACTTTCGCGCCACGAGCTACGACGAACTTTACAAGGCTTACTACGAGCAAACCGAAGCGCTGGTCGAAGGCGGCGTCGACCTGCTCTTGCCGGAAACTGTTTTTGACACGCTCAACCTAAAGGCCTGCCTGCACGCCATCGCCGACTTCCAGGACACACTGGAAGCGCAGATCCCGGTCATCGTTTCGATCACCATCACCGACCAATCGGGCCGCACGCTCTCGGGTCAAACAGTCGAGGCCTGCTGGAACTCAATCCGCCACGCCAAGCCAATGTGCGTCGGGCTCAACTGCGCCCTCGGTGCCGACCTGATGAAGCCCTTCCTAGAAGAGCTCTCACGGGTGGCCGACACCTACGTGCACGTTTACCCCAATGCGGGCCTGCCTAATCCATTGGCCGCCACGGGTTACGACGAAACGCCCGATCACACCGGCTGCGCTGTCGGCGGCTTTGCCAAGGCGGGCCTGGTCAATCTGGTCGGTGGTTGCTGCGGCACCACGCCGGACCACATTCGCGCCGTGGTCAAAGAGGTTTCCCAATACGCACCACGTCCGATTCCAACTGTGGTGCCCGCACAACGCCTCAGTGGTCTGGAAGCGCTCAACATCATCATGGGCGAGACGCCCTTCATCAATGTGGGCGAACGCTCCAATGTCACGGGCTCCCCACGCTTCAAGAAGCTGATCAAGGCCGACGATTTTAACGGTGCCCTGGCCATCGTGCTCTCGCAGGTGGAAAAAGGCGCCCAAGTCATCGATATCAATTTCGACGAAGGCATGCTCGATGGCGAAGCCTGCATGACGCGCTTCCTCAACCTTGTCGCCTCGGAGCCGGACATCTGCAAGGTGCCCATCATGATCGATAGCTCCAAGTGGTCGGTCATCGAAGCGGGCCTCAAGTGCGTGCAAGGCAAGTGCATCGTCAACTCCATCAGCCTCAAGGGCGGCGAAGACGAATTTCGTGCTCAAGCGAAAAAAGTCATGCGCTACGGCGCGGCGGTCATCGTGATGGCCTTCGATGAAAAAGGCCAGGCCGCCACCAAGGACGACAAGATCGCCATCGCCGAGCGCTCCTATAAGATCCTGACCGAAGAGGTGGGCATGGACCCGCAGGACATCATTTTTGACCTCAACATCCTCACCGTCGCCACCGGCATGGAGGAGCACAACAACTACGCGGTCGACTTCATTGAAGCGGTGCGTGAAGTTAAAAAACGCTGCCCTGGCGCCCGCACCAGCGGTGGCCTGTCTAATATTTCCTTCTCCTTCCGCGGTAATAATCCCGTGCGCGAAGCCATGCACGCGGCCTTCCTACATCACGCCATCGCCGCCGGCCTCGACATGGCCATCGTCAATCCGGGCATGCTGATGCCCTACGACGAGATCGACCCGAAGTTCAAAGTGCTGGTCGAAGATGTGCTACTCAATCGCAACGACGAAGCCACCGAGAAACTGATCGACTTCGCCGAAGCCATCAAAGCCGGCACCGTCACGCTCGGCGCAGGCACCCCGGAAGAACGCATCAACGCCGCCATGCTGGAAGGCATGAACACGCTGCGCGCACTCTTCGAACGTGCCACTCAGGAAAAGAATCCGGAGATCCTGGAAGCCTTTTTGAAATCCGGCAGTGGTGCCATTCCCGCCGCAGCGGAAAAAAAAACGGCTGAGCTAAAGGATGACTGGCGTCAAGGCACTGTCGAAGAACGCCTCTCGCACGCACTGGTCAAAGGCATCGTCGCCCATGTCGACGCCGACACCGAAGAAGCGCGGCTCAAATACGAAAAGCCGCTCGACGTCATCGAGGGCCCGCTGATGGACGGCATGAAAGTCGTCGGCAAACTCTTCGGCGATGGCGACATGTTCCTACCACAGGTGGTCAAGAGCGCGCGCGTGATGAAGCGAGCCGTCGCCCACCTGCTCCCATTCATGGAAGCGGAAAAGGCCAACGCGACTGAGAGCTCCTCCGCGGGTAAATTCCTCATCGCCACCGTTAAGGGCGACGTGCACGACATCGGCAAAAACATCGTCGCGGTGGTGCTCGCCTGTAATAACTACGAAGTCAAAGACCTCGGCGTGATGGTCTCCTGCGACAAAATCCTGGAAGAAGCCGAAGCCTGGGGCGCCGATATCATCGGCCTCTCCGGTCTCATCACCCCCTCGTTGGACGAAATGATTTTCAACGCCAAAGAGATGAAAAAGCGCGGCTTCACTCAGCCGCTACTGATCGGCGGCGCGACCACTAGCAAGGCCCACACCGCGATCAAGATCGCACCGCACTACGACCAACCCGTCGTGCGCGTCGGCGATGCTTCACTGGTGACTGAGATCTGCAACAAGCTACTCAACCCTAAGACACGCGACACCTTTGCCGCCGAAGTCGCAGCTGAAAACGAGCTGCAACGCGAGCGCTTCGCCGCCAGCCAAAAGGCCACCGACCTCATCCCACTCGCCGAAGCGCGCAAACAAGCTTGCGCGCCCGAATGGAAACAAGCAGACCTCATCGCACCGCAAAAGCCCGGCCTCACCGTCGACGACCACATCGACCTGGAGCTACTGGCCGAACACTTCGACTACTCCCCCCTCTTCTGGACCTGGGAACTCAAGGGCGTCTTCCCCAAGATTCTCGAACACAAAAAATACGGCGAGCAAGCCAAGGTCATTTACGAAGATGCGAAAAAGTTGCTGAAACAAATCATCCAAGAGAAACGCTTCCGCGCACGCAGTGTGGTCGGCCTCTTCCCCGCCAACTCGATCGGCGACGACGTCGAGCTCTACGATCCCAGCAGCGGCGAACCACTCGTCACCTTCCACACCCTGCGTCAGCAGAAAAAGAAGAACACCGACAAGCCCTACTTCGCACTCAGTGACTTTGTCGCGCCCAAGGACAGCGGCCTCACCGACGCCTGCGGTGCCTTCGTTTGCTGTATTGAAGAAGTCGATACATTTGCTCAAGAATTCAAAGACGCTGGCGACGACTACAACTCCATCATGGTCAAATCCCTCGGCGACCGCTTCGCCGAAGCCCTGGCTGAATACACGCACAAGCGCGTGCGCAAAGAGCTCTGGGGCTACGCCGCCGATGAGACACTCGACAACGAAGCCCTGATCAAAGAACAGTATCGCGGCATCCGTCCCGCCGCCGGCTACCCCAGCCAGCCCGACCACACCGAGAAAGCCACCATTTGGGAACTCCTCGACGCCGAGAAAAACACCGGCGCCACCGTGACCAGCAGTTTCGCCATGGCCCCCGGCAGCGCCGTCAGCGGACTCTATTTCGCCCATCCCGAGGCCAAATACTTCCAAGTCGGCCCCATCGCCAAAGACCAAATGGAAGACTACGCTAAGCGCAAAGACTTCGACCTAGAAGAAGCCGAACGCTGGCTAGCGCCCATCCGCGGGTATTAGGCGCGCTGCGCGCGCAGTGGGGAGTGAAAAGTGGAGAGTGGAAAGTTCACAACGTAGGCGGGTTAGCTCCGCCGCCCGCCCGCAGCTGGTAAAGCCTTCGCAAATCGAAAGTAGTGACGGAGCCAGGCTGGCTCAGCCCAACAAAGATTAATTCTCTCGTAGGGGCGCGACTTGTCACGCCCGCGTCGTAAAGGCTGCTCTGAATCGTCGGGCACGCATCAGTAGCAATGTCATTGCATCACGCAATCAATTCAAAATCGAATTAATTCAAATTTGAAGAATGTATAGGAAGCCTAGCCATCTAAAGAGAGTTTCTTGTAAGAAAGAAATCTAGCTTCTAGTTTACAGAAGCTAGAGATCTCCATCGTCAAAGACCAAAGGGAAGACTCCCCAAGCACTAAGACTGACATCGGCTAATTAGCAGTTATACAAAATTACGGACACTCCTTATGTTTTAGCCAAGAAGAGCATATTTCTCTTTAACAATTTCCACGTCGGACTCAGTCAAAACCGATGCTACATTATAATTGATTTGCTGGTTCAATAAGGCGTCACCGATCATAGAATCAAATCGCTTAGGTCTTTCATCTCCTATAAAGCGACCAGGTTCGTTAACTGTTCGCCCATATTTTTTCATATTATAAAATATAGAAAAACTCCTATAAGCCGCTTGCGTAAGCAACTCACACTGCAACATACGCATCCCCAAGGCTTTTAAGGATATTCCATATTCTTGCTTAACATCAATAAGCTCACGAATGTTCATACGGCTCCTGCGCTCTTCGCCCAGAGCTCTTTTCAAAGCGGTTGAAGGCATTAAAAAGTTTCCCGAGAAAACATGACATAGCCGTTCCAACTGTCTCTCGTCAGCTAATATCTCAGGTGAGAAATCTAAAATAGCATGCGCCAATTCATGAACTAAATTAAAACGCATACGAGGCAAATCAAGTCGCCTCCCTCCAGGACCACTGTCATCCGGCTGCTGGATCGTCGCGAAACACATCACCAAATCCCCTTCAGGGCTTGCGACAAAAGCATCAAAGCCCTCATGGCTCGGAATCCTATAAAGCTTAATTCCATCGTTTTCGAATAGCTTAACAATACTAGCAATAGGACGATCGCCCAAATTCCAATGCCTCCGCATCTTTAAAGCAGCATTTTCAGCATCCAGTTCATTCGATACCGCGATTCGATGCGGCAACCTAGACTGGTGCGCCATCCTCAAGCCCGTCAGCTCTTCAAGCTGCATATATCTTTCAAAATAGTCTCCTGCAAGAGCGAGAATCGATGCACGATCCTTGCTACTAAACCTAGATTTCACAATACGATAGTCTACATCTCCGAGGTCCAAGACTTCCCCCTTAGTGAAATAAGTCACAGGTTTCATTAGAATCCTAGCAACACCATCAATAATATATGAACTAGGATTCAAGTCCCCATTCTCATACTTACTTAACGCCTGCTTAGTCAGAGGTAACCCCAACTCTCCAAGCTTTCCAGCAAGTTCATCTAAGCTCAATTTAGCCATTAATCGAGCATTCTTCAATCGAGACGGATTATATAAGCAACTCATAGACATCGGGGATGACGGTTATTAACGACAACACAATAAAACAAATTTAATTAATTTTGTCAACCAAAGTGAGACTTTTTCAATTATAGTAAAAATTTTTAATTACATTTTTTTAAGCAAAAAACACTAGATATAGTAAAAAACAACCATAAGCCCTAAATATACGCACTTAAAAATTACGACACACATTAATATTTAGCGCTTGCCAAAAGGCATTTGTCTCTCTAGTATCCAAAAAATGAGGTTCTCATCTCTGAGAACCTCTACCGGACATCAAGAATTTACGCTCAACAACCAGCTGTGGTGGCAAGTAGTAGTAGCGAAAGTTCTGCCCGGTTCAACATAAAAAATATGTTAAATCATGACAAGTACAAGAAGCACAGAGGCTAAGACGATTGCCTCAATAAATGACAATATCGTCATCACACCGCAGAAGACTGCAAGTATCCAGTTACTGCTCGACCAAACGAACCTGCCCAACGAAGCAGGTCTCTACCGCGACCATCAGTCCCCCAACGATCCTTGGTTTGCAGCGGACGAGGAAATCTCTCTATCTGAGGGATCTTCCTTTTACACAGGAGAGCCGCCTTGCCGCGCTTCCCCACCTGTAAATGACGTGCCAGCAAAATACGTGGTCACGGTCAATGACCACCCCGAATACACGAATCGAAGAGAACAAACAGGTGCATCGCTGCGCCGCCTCTTCGACTTAGATGACGATGTGGAACTTCTGATCGATACAATGTCGCCCAACGACATCGTCATCGCTGACGAGGACCCTGTTGACCTCGGCCAATCAAATGTGCTGATCACACGGGATCGCAATTGCGACCCTCTGCGGATCAACATCATCGTTAATGCTCGCCCAAAGGTCGCTACAAAATGTCGCCTCTCGTATCGAGAAATCGTCGAACTTGCATTCCCGAACCCAAACTTCGCGACTCAAGTATTCACAGTAACCTACTGTAAAGGTCCACGAAGAAAGCCAGAAGACAGTCTATCCGATGGTGATACAGTAAAAATAGTAGAAGGGATGGAGTTCAATGTCACTCAGACTAATAAATCTTAATCCCGACCTATCTCGACTCAGGGATGAGGGCTATGAAGTCCGCATTACCTCGAACTATCTACTCGTTGAAAATGTGCCTTACGTCACATCTGAGCGTGTTGTATCGAGAGGCACCTTGGTGTCAGAGTTGACTCTGAGCGGCGACAAAACTGCGCGCCCCAATACTCACGTGGCCTACTTCACTGGCTCGATTCCATGCAACAAAGACGGCAGTCAAATCACTGCAATCTTGCATACGACGAACGCCCAGCGCCTCACAGGAGAGTTAACCGTCAATTGCTCATTCTCAAACAAACCAACTGAAGGCTATGCTGACTATCATCACAAGATGAGCCGCTACGTGGAGATGATATCCGCACCAGCCAAGTCAATCGATGTAGATGCAAGTGCCCAAACGTTTCGGGTTCGAGAAACAACCGAAGATGAGTCTGTGTTTGTTTATCCAGACACGAACTCCAGCCGTGCCAGTATCAGTGCGGCGACTGAGCAAGTCGCGGGTTTGAAAATTGGTATCGTAGGACTCGGCGGAACAGGGTCCTACCTACTTGATTTCATAGCAAAGACCCCGGTTGCCGAGATTCACGTCTTCGACGGCGACATCATGCAAACCCACAATGCCTTCCGTGCTCCTGGAGCGCCAAGCATTGACGAACTGAATCAGGAACAGACGAAAGTGGAATACCTCAAGGGCATCTACAGTAAGATGCACCGCGGCATCCACGTCCACCCTGCCTACATGGACGAGCAAAATATTGCCGAACTTGCAGGGCTGGACTTCGTGTTCCTGTCGATGGACAAAGGGCGCATCAAGAAAGACATTACCAACTTCCTTGAAGAACGTGACATAGCTTTCATCGATGTCGGAATTGGAGTTGAGCTCGTAGATAACCGCCTAATGGGAACAGTGCGAACGACAATCAGCACTAAGGATGCAAGGGATCACATCTCGAAGCATATCGGCTTTGCCGATGACAATGTGGAGGACTTGTATTCTTCGAATATCCAAATCGCTGAGCTTAATGCACTGAACGCAACAATGGCAGTCATTCGCTGGAAGAAGCATTACTCCTTCTACCATGACTCCAAAAGCGAGTTGAATAGTTCATATACAATCGGATTCAACACACTGGAAAGTGAATAAGCTCACCCACCAGTTCGTCGAACACCTACCAGATCAACTAGAGGAAGGCGCATTGTATATCTCAATCAAGTTCGCAACCGTAGCACACTTGTGCTGCTGCGGTTGCGGCAATGAGGTCATCACACCGCTCTCACCAACTGACTGGAAACTGACCTACGACGGAAAGAGTGTCTCGCTCTATCCATCAATAGGGAGCTGGAGTCTCGACTGCCGATCTCACTACTGGATCAAGCACGATAAGGTAAAATGGGCAGGGTCATGGAGCAAACAAGAGATCGAAGAATGCCACGTCCGTGAAGCCGAACAAAAGGCTGTTTATTACGAAGAGGAGCAGCCAACAGTCGAGCAGACAGAGACTAAAATCTCCGTTACGCCCGAGAGAGAGAGGCCAGAACTCCTCGGCAGAATAAAGCACGCACTCAGATCATGGTTTAGTTGATCACGATCAAAGCCGCAGCGGATTTCCCGTTGCGGCTTTTTTTTATTCACTCCTCCAAAGCCCCTAGATTCCAGAGGCTTTTCTGTTGCGATCGGACACTAACCCCAAGGATCAACCTCACCACGTTCTGACGCCAACAAAACGAATCAATTCAACCGTAAATTAATTCACATTTGAATGAGTACTCCAGCCGACGATGAATCAAATCGTGAACGGCAAGCGCCCGATCTCAAACGAGACCGCACGGTCCTCCAAAACTACAGGCATTAAGGCGTGTAACATCTAGGAATTCGACCAAACCTCTGCTTCAGGATGAGACAAGTCCTCAGGAAACATATCCTGCATCAATAAGCCATTAGGATTTGTCCCCAGCGACTCC
>NZ_JARXHW010000042.1:0-38957 GCF_031127805.1 Thalassobacterium maritimum
TACAGCACCTGATAGCGGCGCATCAATTCAGCATCATCCACCTGCTGACGATCCGGCACACGCAAGAGCACGTGAAAGTGATTCGACATCACACAATAGGTCAGCACCTGCACCCCGCAAAAATCAGCCACCTGCCAGATCATCTTACGCAACATCTCCTTCTCACGATCCTGGAACAAGCGCTCCCCATTCACCACCCGCGTCATGCAATGATACACCGCATCCTGCCCATGAACCTTTTTGCGACGAACCTTCATACACCCCACTACCATCGGCATTCTCTTAACTAAGTCAACCTAAATCTTATAGCCTGGTTATTAATATGGAAGGAACTGTGCTTATTGATTGAAAAGCCAGGGCATCGCGAACTAGATGCTTCTCATGACAGATACTCTAGCACCTTTTGCGCGGCCTGATGGTCGCGCTGTTGACCAACTTCGTCCGATTTCTTTTGAAACTGGTATTGCTCCACACGCGCTGGGCTCAGTTTTGGTGAGCTTTGAAAAAACGCGTGTGATTTGCGCGGCTTCAGTGGACGAGCGTGTGCCTGGCTGGATGCGAGCGCAAAAAGTTGAAGGTGGTTGGATGACTGCGGAGTATTCGATGCTGCCCTATAGCACACTGGACCGTAAGCAGCGTGATATTAGTCGCGGCAAGGCAGACGGTCGCACCATCGAAATTCAACGTCTGATCGGACGTTCGCTACGTGCGGTCTTTGATCTCAAAAAATTGACAGGCAAGACGATTTGGATCGACTGCGATGTGCTGCAGGCCGACGGTGGCACGCGCACGGCCTCAATTACGGGCGCTTATGTGGCGGCACAGATCGCAGTGCAAAAGTTAATTGCGGACGGCAAACTGAATGAGAATCCGTTTGTTGATTCCGTGGCGGCGGTCTCTGTGGGTGTTTTCCAAAATACGCCGATTCTGGACCTGAACTACGTAGAGGATAAGGACGCCACAGTGGATGCGAACCTTGTGATGACTGGCTCTGGTAAATACGTGGAGGTCCAGAGCTCGGGCGAAGAGGCGACTTTTGATCGCGCTGAAATGAACACTTTGCTCGATCTAGGCGCTAAGGGCATCGCAGAAATCAATCTGCTGCAAGAAGCGGCAATCGCTGAAGGCTTGAAGGCCTAGACGCTGAGCACTAGCCGAATACAGAGTTGAGCAAATCGAGGCCCATCTCGATATCTTTGCGGCGTTTTTCATCTTTGCTTTTCTCTTTTTCTTTGGGCTCTGTATTGAGCTGCTCTCCTTCGGCTGGCTGCGCTGAATTTGTATCCGAAGCGGGCGATGTCTGCTGGCCTTGACTCAGTGCGCGACGTGCCGCGTTGTTGAGCAAATTCTTAAGAGCGCTGGTGTTGGGGTCTCCAAGGCTACCACTGATATTGATGTCTTGATTCCACTGACGGAAACCATCGGCATCGGTATTGGAACTAAGCAGCTGCAAGGTTTCGAGATAGTCAATTAGGCGTCCTTTGGCGCCGAGCCCCAGCGTGAGCTCAAGAGGCTGGCTCAAAACTTCACTTAAACTACTGGCGGCAATGACGCCTGCCCCATTAATTAGAAGATTATCGCCGACAAAGCTGAGTTCAGGAATGCGCACCTTCTTGTCCTGCTCGCGACTTAACTGGAGTGTGAAGTTCGAAAATCGCATATTTTTGAAGTAAGGCACTGCTTCGGCCATGGCGGTAATGCCAGGGCGATCGAGACTTTGCCCCAAGATGCTGGCACCGATGAGACCGAGTTGACTACGCTCATCGAGCTCGAATGCAGTCAGCACGCCCTCACGACCAGTCACGAGTAGATCAGCCGCAGAATCTTCTAAGGCGGCTTCGAGGCTCGCCCCGCTGCCAGTCAACTTGAAATTACCATCAAAGAGTCCTTGAACCGGGAAGCTACCAGAACTTTTCTTAGAAAAAATGGCCGGATCGATGTCCTTAAAGCTCAATTCAGTGCGCAACTGATAGGCTTGCGCCGCCACGCGGGGATCGAAGACAACCTGAGCCTGACCGCTCAAATTGCCCCCCTCAAGTGTTGCTGCGAGATCGCTCAGTTCGAGCAGAGCCTCAGTGATCTTGGCTTGTGCATTCAACCCAGTAATGGTCTGGCCAGAATCTAGTGTCAGCGAGTCGATTAGTATTGTCACTTCGCCATCAAGATCGGCCCATGGAGGAGGACCTGCAACTTGCGCCAAGCGACTGTCGTCAACTGGTGCCTCACTCATGCCTATAGAGGATACGCTCGTCGCGGCTGTGCGATCAGTCCCCTTGGCGATATCGTCAGACTGCTGCATGCTCGTAGTTGTCGTAACATCGGACTGCAGTGCAGCCATCAGTAAGTCAAGATCGGCCTGCAGAACCTTCGGACCTGTCAGTTGCAGCTTAAACGGCAAGGGTAGTAATTCTGGGTTGGCTTGGCCGTCCAACTGAATGTTCGTGCTGGGGCGGCTTTCCGAGCCAGCCTGAAAACTGGACTCGACCGAATAGTCACCGGCATTTGATTGCTTCAGTTGCGCCACGAAGCGGTAATCTTGCTGCGCCCCGGGGAGCTCACGAGCACGCAAGCCAGTGATCATTACTTTAATTTGAGCGGGATATTCGGCCGTACCATTCACATCAAAATTCACCTGGGCCTGACCTGCGAGCACGCTGCCGACACCTGCCAGTGCAGGCTGCTGCAGTAGGTCGGCAAGCCCCAGTTCGAAACTAGCTTCGGCTTGGATACCTGCAAGCGGTGTAGCATCTAAACTCGAATTTGCTAGCCCACTCTGCCTGCCACGTAGACTGCCACGAATTATCGCGCCATAACGGTCGAGCAGTTGAAAGTCGCCTAGATCATAATGCAGAGTTTGATCTGCTTCGACACGGATCACTGGATTCATGCGTATGCTCACTTCCTGCAAAAGCGCTTGTGGGCCCTGAGCGAGTGAAAGAGGCCCCAATTGTAGCGGTGCCATTAGTTTACCCTGCAGCGCACCATCGCTCTCCCCTGACAAGACAATCTGTGTCGATACGGGAGCTCCGGTAATTTGTATTCCATTGCTCAACCAAGGATTCACCCAAGCAAGCGGTAATTCGATCAGTTCGACCTGCATCAACTCGCCAGTAAATTTTTGCTCTGCACCCAGCGTGAGGCTTTGCTTTAAATTGACCGTAGCAACGGAGCGCCCATTGGCAGTGGCGTCGAGGTCTGCAGTTTTCAATACTAGCGCACTCCCTTTCGCAGAGCCCTGTAGCTCACCTTGCAAAGAGAGGCCTTGTAGAGCAATCAGCTCGGGCGCAAACAGTTCCGGATGCGGCAACTCCGCATTAAAGCTCAGCGCAACATTGGCAGATTCCTCGAAGCCGTTGATCGTCAATTCGAGGGTCTGTGAAACTGCCAGTAAGCTGTCTCCATTAGCATCGGAACCCAAAGTCTGCGAATCCAAGTTAATTTGCTCAAAGCCACCCGATTCTTTCTGAGTAAAGCTAAGGCGCATATTGGAACTGAAATTCTTGAGCCCCCCTTGTAGTGCTTGCTGCGACTCGAGCTGGAGTGTCGCAGACATCTGCGTGCTCTGTCCCGGAGCGATGGCGTCGGATTGCAGTTCAAAGGTATAACGATTTCTAGAAGCATCGATTAAGGCGCCATTAATTTGAATCGAATCGATATCAAACAGCAGCTCAAGCTCCCCCATTTCATACAATACATCGGTCGGGGCCCCTGCCTGTTCTGCGGACGAGTCGGATGTTTCGCGAGGCGCTGGTATATGGCTGGACGTAGGCTCCACTGCTGTGACTTCACCCTCCGCAGATGACGTCACGACTTCTGGCAACCTGACCACCAGCCCATCGACTTCCAAACCGCGCAATCTGATGGTATTGTCAAAAAGCGCCGCCATGAGCGAGAATTCCCCCCGGAGGTGTTCCAATTTTGCGCGACTGCCATCGGACAACTGCAAATTAAGATTTGTCAATTCCAGACTGCGAGTGCTCACCTTCACAAACTGAACGGAGCTGCCCTCGGGCAGTTGACTCTCAACCAGCCGCTTTTGAAAGGCGGGACGCGTGACGACCACATAGCCCGCAAGTGCAGCTACAACGGCTAGGACCAAGAGAACAAGAAAAATGCGAATGAGGGTTTTCATAGTATGCAGAGTTAACTGCGTGCACTATATCCGCTATTCCCGAATGCGCAAGGTTCCTCAGCGATCTAATCGGCTTTATCTAACTGGTAAAACAAGAGAGCATTGAGTGCCAAGGCATGCCCAATACGACACTCACGTGCCCATTGCATAACAGTGGTTTCGGGCAAAGCGCGCACCTCGATTTCCTCATGTTCATCCCAGTCCGTACCACTCACACTGAGCTCCACTTCCTCGGCCAACACGATGTGGCAAAAGTTATTCAAGATCGCAGGATTCGGGCGAGCATGTCCGATCAAGCGACCACTCTTGGCGACATAGCCCGTCTCCTCCTGCAGTTCACGCAGACCTGCAGTGACCACATCTTCACCGGGATCAATGATGCCCCCGGGCAACTCCCACGAGAGTTCGTCCGAGCCCCAACGAAATTGCCGGATCAGCACCAGCTCGCCCGCAAGCGTTCGGGCGACCACGATCACCCAATCCCTAGAATCGAGATAGTAAAAATCGCCCTCTTTGCCAGTATTAGGGTGACGGTAGCGACGCTCGCGCAAGTCCCAAACTCGGCAAGCATTGAGCAGGCGATCGTTGACGATCTCCCAGCGTGGCGGCTCTTGGCCAGACGAATGGGCAGCCATCAGTTTGACGGAATGTTAATTTCTTGGCCGATGCGTAAACGACGCGGATCCGCATCTGGATTGGCTTCGAGCAAAGCATCTAAGCTCACACCTTTGAGACTCGCAATTTTACCAAAAGTATCTCCCGACTGTATTTGATAAACCGACGCAGACGCAGACGCAGACGCAGACGCGGACGAAGACGCCGACGCCGGCGAATTGGAGTTCGCGGCCTGAGTCGTCACCGACGAGGAAACCACACTCGGCCTCGCTGAGCTGGCCGCAGCTGTGGACGTAGTAGGCGCCACTGTGCGCACGCCAGCGCTCGCCAATTCACTCATTTTCTGAGCGAGCTTAATGAGTTCCCCACGATTGGACTCCACACCAGAGCCCGCTTGATTGGCTAGGCGCAGCGTTTGCGAGCTTTCACGGCCAAGGCGCTGAATAGTCTCTTTCAGCTTCACATTCTGAGCGGCCAATTCGGCAATGCGCGTGTCTAGAGTAGAAAGTTGCTTATCGATACGAGCGGCCGCACTACTGCCCTCATCCACCGACTCCATGAGCGGAGTGATACGCTGATTAGCATTTAGCCCAAAATAAAGGCCCGCCCCCCCCAGAAGAATGGCGAGTAAAGCAAGTGCAAGTGGCACCATTGAGGCACCTGTAGATTCATGATCGTCTTCCATAAAAAACGCAGGCTAAGTGCTTTCGAGCCAGTGGCAAGCCAGCGTTGCAGGCCAGATTCGCGATGAACAACAGCTACGGAGATACGATTGACATCGCGCTACGACAAAAATCTAGACGGTGAGTGTAAAACCCTACAAGGTGCGCCGGATGGCAAATCCCTCCGAGCACACACGTAGACTGCGGCGCAATCTCGCGCTGCTGTTGATCCCTGCAGCCTTCTCGGCATTAGCGGTGTATTTACTTTGGCACAGCCATCCCGATCGCGAATATTGGCTGGATTTGCTGCAACAAGGCCGTGACTTTCTGGAAGCCAACCCATGGGCTCTGATTGCCTTACTGGCCACAATGCCAGGAATCGGCTTCCCAATCAGCCCGGTGCTAATACTATTCGGTATCGTGCTAGCCCCCGAGTATGGCTTACTCGTCACCCTGGCATTGGCGATCGGCGCGCAAAGTCTCTGCACTACGTGGACCTATGCACTGGCAGCCGGCCCCTTGCGCGAGCTACTCACACGCTATGTGCTGCGCCACCGCGAACTGCCGGAAATGAGCGAAAGCAACGCAGTACGCTTAGGATTCATCATGCGACTCACTCCCGGCATTCCCTACGCGCTGCAAAACATCGTTTTGGGCATACTCGGCATGCGCTTACGCCCCTACCTACTGGTTTCGATCCCGACAACCAGTATTTGGACGGTGGGCTTCGTAGTGACAGGTGGCGCCATTTTCAAAGGTCAAATTGGGTGGGCCATTACTGGAATCGCTGTATTAATTGTGCTGGTTCTTGCCACACGCATGTGGAATCGCAAAAATTCTGCCAATGTTGAATAATTTACTTCCCCCCACAGCCGACCAAGTGCTCAAAGTCACAGCACTCACACGCCTGATTAAAGGTCAACTGGAAGAAAATTTCTCGCGCGTCTGGGTGCAGGGCGAGATTTCGAACCTGCGCAAGCAAAGCTCGGGACACATCTACTTCTCACTCAAAGACGCGGGCAGCCAACTCCCCTGCGCTCTCTTCGCACGCGATGCGGCCCGTCAAGATTTCGAACTCAAGGATGGCATGGAGGTGCAACTACTCGGCGACATTTCTGTCTTCGAGCCGCACGGACGCTACCAATTGATCGCCAAAGTCGCCATCCAAAGCGGTCAAGGACGCCTGCAAATGGAATTTGAACGGCTCAAGCGCAAACTGGCAGCCGAGGGACTCTTTGACGCTGAGCGCAAACAAGCGCTGCCCGCCCTACCGCGCAAGATCGCAGTGATTACTTCCCCCACCGGTGCAGCCGTGCGCGATTTTTTACGAATTCTCCGCCGCCGCGAGTTCGCGGGCGAAATCGTGATCTTGCCCTCAAAAGTTCAGGGCCAGGGCACCGCACAAGAGGTCACTAACATGCTAGAGTATGCCGGCGCCAGCCAAGGCTTCGATTTAGTAGTCCTGACCCGAGGCGGCGGCAGCATCGAAGACCTCTGGGCATTTAATAAAGAGCAAGTAGCTCGCGCAGTCGCTGACTGTCCAATCCCCGTCATATCGGCCATTGGTCACGAAATCGACACGGTGCTCACTGACTATGCTGCCGATCAACGCGCCGAAACCCCATCCGGCGCAGCCGAATTGATCTCCTCACTTTACATCGAAGCACGCGCGCGCTACGAAGATGCACGCAGCGATTTAAACACGTGGGTGGATCATTATATTTCCGAAAAGAAGACCCAGCTGCGCGAACTCGACGCCCAGATGCGAATCATCGCTCCCGATCGTAAGGTGCAGCACTTCGGGATGCAGTTGGACGACTTAGAAAACCGCCTTAGCCGCAACTTGTCGCGACGGATCACCAACGAGCAGCAAGCACTCGCCCGCTACGCCCAACGGATCGCGGAGCAACACCCCAAGACCAGACTCGGCATCGCCGATCAACATTTAACCAATTCTGCCCGCCGTCTCAAGCGCGCCACAGCGCAGGCTACGGCTCAAAAAAAGGAAAAACTCGAAGCCCTACAGCACCGCCTCGACAACGGCAGCCTACAAGCGAGCCTACAACGCGGCTATGCCGTCGTTCAAAACAGTAAGGGCAAGATTATCGATCGCGCCGCACTAGCCGAGAAAGAGCCCACACTTAAAGCGCGTTTTATCGATGGCGAAATTCAGCTGCGAACAGAGCCCCACAATAAATAAGCGATCCTAAACTACAATATACGAGAATCACTTGATAGTAACATTTGTCATAATCATGTATTATGCTTAAATGCCTGCATCCAACAGTAGATTAAGCCTAGGCTTCGAGTCAGACTTCGGAGGCTTCCGAGTTGAGCCGAACCCAGAGACAGAAAACATTTACAACCTCAGCTACTACACGACGAGTAACGAACAGATCGAGCTAGAAAAATACTGCTCGATCAGCGACGCCGTTTCTGCCGTCGCACAACAGCAGACTGGCTGTGCTGCATGGGACCAACTACCCCCCGAACAAGTGCCACCACGGGTCCACAATCTGGCAAGTTGGAATTTTTCACAAAAAGAAGGAACATTCCCCCGCGCCGCATGTTCCCAATAAGCATAGATATTTTTTCATTGAGTTAGTTAGGGGTTATTAGGTTAGTGAAAGGCTCGCTTCCGAGAAATTGGAGGCGGGCCTTATTCATATTTAGACAGCGCAAAAGCACCACCTCGCATAAGAATAGACTTTGCCTACGAGTTAAAAGCTGCAAACTAAAAGTCCCCGATTACTATGAGCGATGATTCTAAAGACAGCCCGCCCGCCAAGCTGACGCTCTCGCGCGACCTAAAGACAAAAGTTTCTAAATCTCAAGCAGACACCGGAGCTAATTCAAATACGGCCAAAGCGCTTCCAGCGATGAAGCTGAGGCGCATGTCTGACATAGCACAGACAACTGATACAGCAAATGCTGGCACTGGATCAACAGACACAAGGATCGTGCCGCCCACAAAGCCCGAGCCAAGTCCTGCGGCCGAACCACCGCAGCCAGCCAAAGCCAAATTCGACCCAAAAAATCCTTTCGGTGGCAAAACTGCGAAAGCAAGTGTAATACAAAGCAACGAGATAAAAGATCCAGACAGTCCCACACCGACAAGGCCAAGCCCTCCTCCACCACATACACGGTCTCAAAACCCAAGTTCCACGAAATCATCGGTATCTGCTGCGCATATAGAGGAGGTCATTCACTCTCTAGACAAAGAAAAAGCGCCTAAAACCCAAAGGAGCAGTATGCTGCCGAGTATCGTTATGATCCTGATACTGCTGCTGGTATTAGGCGGTGCTGGCTTCGGCTTATGGAAGGTTCTGCTAGCTTCGAACGACACGGAGAACAATTCAGGCTCCACAACAAACAGCACTGCCACCGCCTTACCAGCGAAGCCAAAGTCCAACACTCCCATACAAAAAGCGAAAGCGACGATCGCCAAAGTTCCAGAGACTGACTTGGCAGCGATCATAGGCGATCTTCCGCCTACGCCGGATCGCAACACAGCCAAACCAGCGAACATCCAGCAAAGCACGCCTTATGAAGTGCTGCCAGAGCAGCCCAGGCTCCCGGCCTCCAATCAATTGATCGAAGCCGACAAACAAGCAGCTTCAAGTTTTCTCTCGAACATTCATATTGGCGGAGTCCGGACAGGAGAGCGGCCCATCATTATTTTAGATGGCGAACGCTATAACGTAGACGACGTTGTGCACGTAGAAACTGATCTAAAATTCCATGGTTTACGCGACGGCCGGCTTGCGTTTCGGGACCGAAACGGAATCGTATATCTTAAAAGCTTCTGATTGCACTCTCAGTAAAATCACTTACAAAGCTTACTAACTTATGAAATCAACACTCATTACACTCCTCGCAATCTGCGCCATGATCGTAACTGGCTGCACAACACCCGTAGCGATCGACCCTCAAACAGGGCAAGAGCAACTCGCCGAATACCGCGCCGGCTACCTCTATGCACCACTGGATGCACCGATTCGGACAATTTTCAAAACAGCCATTCGTGAAATCGACTCGATGGGCTATTTCCGCACAGGCGAACTGCACAAAGAAACCGCCATCAGCATCTACGCACGTAAAGTCGGCGACGAAAAAATCACCATTCGTATCCGCCAAACGGCCGAAGGTCAGGCAGAAATCCGCATTCGCGTGGGTAAGCTTGGCGACCTCGCTGAGTCACAAAGCATTTACGCACGTATCCGCGACGCACTATAACCGCGTCACCGAGCCCTCCTCTGCGAGACTGGCAGACCGCCCCTCCTCTCGGAGCGGCGGTTTTTCTTTTTGTCACAGATACCCAGAGTCAGCAACACAGCATGAAAGAAACATTTACTATCATCGGAATCGGCAGTCCTATCGTCGATGCCATCGCCTTGGTTGAAGAGTCATTTATCGCACAAGTCGACGGTGATAAAGGCGGCATGGTGCTCGTCGACGCACCCACGATTTCGGGGCTCATAGAGCGCCTACCACAAGCCGCAACCGCCGCGCCGGGTGGCTCCGCGGGCAATACACTCTTTGCCCTCGCTCGCATGGGTGCAGCCACCCGTTTCTTGGGTAAGACTGGCAACTGTCCGCAAGGTCAATTTTACCGCGACCGCTTTGCCCAACTCGGCGGCGACAGCTCCCGCTTTAAAATTGGCCAAGTGCCCAATGGCCGCTGCCTCTCGCTGGTCACCCCCGATGGAGAGCGCACGATGCGCACCGATCTCGGCGCCGCCATGACACTCGCCCCTGAAGAGATTTCAGCAGCCGACTTTACAGGTTGCCAGCATGCACACATCGAAGGCTATTTACTCTTCAACGAAGCACTGATGCGCCGCGTGCTCGAGTCCGCCAAAGAGGCGGGCTGTAGCATCAGCCTCGATCTGGCGAGTTTTGAAGTCGTCAACGCCACAAAAAGCATACTGCCCGAACTGTTGAAAGAATATGTCGATATCATCTTCGCGAATGAAGAAGAAGCTAGCGTCTACACGGGCATTAGCGACGACTACCCCGCAATGGCAATCCAGCTGGCCGAGTTGTGCGACATCGCCGCCGTCAAAGTCGGCGCCCACGGTTCCTACGTGGCCCATGCCGGCAAGGTGGACAAAATCGAGCCCATGCACGCCGCCAATGTCATCGACACCACCGGCGCCGGCGACCTCTGGGCAGCGGGCTTCCTCTACGGTTGGTCCCTCCAGCGCCCACTCACAGAATGTGCACACATTGGGTCTATTCTGGGTGCCGCCGTCGTACAAGAACAAGGCAGCGTCCTTCCCGAACATATCTGGCAAGATATACTCGCGAACATTTAAATTTATCTGTTTTCAAAATGACTACCGATCCAATCACAGAACTCGTCGTCGACATCGCCAAGCGCGCCCGTACCGCTTCGCTCGAACTCGCAGCACTCGACACGGAAACTAAGAACCGCTTTCTCAACGATCTGGCCGAACGTCTGGTCGCCGAAACTGACGCAATTCTAGCAGCCAATGCACAGGACCTAGAGAACGCCAAGAGCTCGGGTCTATCACAGCCCATGACTGAACGTCTTAGTTTTACCCCCGAGCGTATCAAAGCGATGGCCGAAGGCGTGCGCCAAGTCGCCCAACTACCCGACCCTGTTGGCATTGAGATTGAACGTCTCAGTCCGCCCAAAGGCTTTGATCTACGCAAAGTACGTGTGCCAATCGGTGTGATTGGCATCATTTACGAATCACGCCCCAATGTAACCATCGACTGCGCGATCTTATGTCTAAAGTCAGGTAACGCCTCCATCTTACGTGGTGGCAAGGAAGCCTTCCACAGTAACATGAAACTGGCTGAGATTATTCAAGCAACTCTGCGGGCCAATGACATCCACGAAGATGCGGTCCAATTCATCCCCACCACCGACCGTGCGGCGCTCAACGTGCTGCTCAAACAAGATGACACCATTCACTGCATCATTCCCCGCGGCGGAGAGAGCTTGATCCGTTTTACAGTCGAGAACAGCCGTATCCCCGTGATAAAGCACTACACCGGCGTCTGCTCTGTGTATATTGATGCCGCAGCCGATGCCGACATGGCCGAGAACATTTTGATCAATTCAAAATGCCAACGCCCCAGCGTGTGTAACTCTGCGGAAAACCTAATCGTGCACCAAGATGCTGCTGCGCAACTGCCTCGTTTGGCCAAAGCGCTGCATGACCATGGGGTGGAACTACGTGTCGACACCCACGCAAAAGCCTTGTTACAAGCCAGTGGCTTGCCTCTCGTCGATGCCAGCGCCGAAGACTTCGCGACCGAATATACCGACCTAATCATCTCCATTGCCATCGTGGCTGACATCAAGTCCGCCATCGAGTTGATCAATGCCAACAGCTCAGGTCACACCGAAAGCATCGTGACCGACGACGCGGCGGCGGCACAGAAATTCCTAACTGCAGTCGATTCCGCAGCCGTCTTTCATAATGCCTCCACTCGCTTCTCGGATGGCTTCGAATTCGGACTCGGCGCTGAGATCGGAATTTCCACCGACCGCTTACACGCGCGTGGCCCCATGGGTCTAAACGAGCTGTGCACCTATAAGTATATTATCAACGGCACTGGCGAAACCCGCTAATACAACGGCATGAAAAGCAGCAGTGGATACAGTACCCTCCTTCTACCAGGACAGCTCCGGCTCATTCTCGCGATCTCCCTAGTGCACATTGTGGTATGGTTCTCCTATTACAGTCAGCTTCCTGCGGGGCAATACCTCGGCACAGAAGCCCGCGACACATTAGAAGCCGCACAAGCACTCGCCATAGGTCTGCCCACGCAAGACTCCGCACATACTCTCTATACATACATACTCTCCTTCCTCGCACGTTTTTTCGAAAGCGATCAGAACTTAATTACCGCAGCTCGTGTTCTGAATGCCAGTGCACTCATTTTAACGACGGGGTATTGCGCCTCAGCAGCGGGGCGCTATTGGCGCCGTAATCGTACAGTCTGGATAGCGGGCTTACTTGTAGGCCTAAATCCGGTTTTAGTCTTTTGGGCAGGCCAAATCAGCCCCAGCCTACTCGCCACAGCTTGTATTAGCATCGCCCTCTGGCGTGCGCAGCGTTGGCTGCGACGCCCCAAAATTCGCGATAGCATAGGCGTATCCATTTTTCTAACACTATCAGCCGCACTGGAAACTAGTCTACTACCTCTAACTTTGATATGGCCTGTGTTAGCCTATTTCTACCCGTATCGCAAACGTGTACAGCATTGCACGCTCGCCTGGTTACCCACCGCTCTATTACTTGGACTCATTTTAGTCTCTAGCTGGCAGCTAGAAAGCCCGCTTCAATGGCATTTCAAGCAAATTGGCGTTGGTATTTATCAAGCGCTAGGAAACCTCGAAGGCTATGATGGTAAAAGCTTTGCACTCTACCGAGAACTGCACCTAATTCTACTCTTCAACCCGATTCACTGGGGGCTACTATTCATATTGGCAGGCATGGGGATGTATGCCCGCCTCAAGGATGGGCATCGCGGTGACTATATTCTACTAGCAATTAGCACACTCGCAATTTTCGCGATCAGCAGTGGGCTCAACGAAGCCGGCAGCCAAGCGCGCGCCACCATGATTCCACTACTCGCAATCTTTGCGTCTGGAGCCTCCATGCTGCCTAAAATCTGGCGAAAAGCCAGCACGCGCACACGACGTAAAATACAAGTTGGAGTCGTGTTACTCGCACTATTTGTATATGCGGGGCACTTCCTTCAAGACCAATCTCAAACCTGGGAGCGCGATTACACTTATCTAGCCGAAGCCAATATACAACTGGGCAATAACGACCGCGCCACCACATGGGCAGAAAAAGCTCTCGAGCTCTCGCCTGCCAATCAGAAGATGCAGGAGGTGATCGCCATGGCCCAGTTCAATGATTGGGCTATGGGCACGCGCCAGCGCGGCCTGCTTATCGAAGACATCCAAGACTATTTAAAAAATAGCCAAGTTCAGGAAGCCACTGCCACGACGCAAACGATCTACGCCATATACAAGTATAAGCTACGCGACCTAGAAGCTGCTGTAACGATTTGGGAACTTCAGCAGGAGAACAGTGCACTCGCCCGTCTATGCCTCTATTGGACCGGCCAGATACTCGAAGTTACGCCCGGGCAACTCAAGTCCCACACCGGGCAGCCCTACTACGATCTACTCAAAGCAGCCACCAAAGTCGACCGCAATGAGCTCGACTACGGCAAAACTGAAAAGCAACTCGATAACATTCTCGCCTTTGCCTACTAGGCCGCAGCTTAACGCAATTTAAGCGTCGCAAGACCCACCATCGCGAAAATCAGTGAGAGTATCCAAAAGCGAATCACTACCTTATTTTCGTGCCAGCCCTTGAGCTCAAAATGGTGGTGAATAGGTGACATGCGAAAAATGCGTTTGCCACGCAGCTTGAAGGAGCCGACTTGCAAGATGACCGATCCCGCTTCCATCACAAAAATCCCGCCCACGATAATCAAGGTAAAGGGTTGATGTACCATGAATGCAATCACACCGATCAAGCCGCCCAACGCAAGTGAGCCGGTATCGCCCATAAATACCTCGGCCGGGTGACAATTGTACCAAAGAAAGGCGAGGCTCGCACCTAATAAAGCCGCACACACAACCGCCAACTCACCGACACCAGGAATGAAGCTGATGAAGAGGTAATCTGATATAATTGCATTCCCTGCCGCATAAGCCATGATAGCAAAGGCTAAAGCAACGGTCACTGTGCAACCGATCGCAAGGCCATCCACTCCATCGGTCAAATTGATCGCATTGCTAGAGCCAGCCAAGATAAGAAATAAAAAGGGTGCCAGCATGAAGATCGACATTTGAGAAATGACCACATCTTTATAGAACGGCGCCCAGAGCTCGCGCATCTTAGCCGCAGAGTCCGGCGAGCTCAACAAAAGCAGTAGTGCGATACCAGTCAGCACGGCCTGACCAAGTAATTTCCAACGGCCTGGCAGACCTTTGCTATTGGCCTTGGAGACTTTCAAATAGTCATCCAAAAAACCAATCACCGTCAGCCCAAGATAAATAATGAGCGCCGTATAGACATAGACATTGGGCTTGGCCCAGAGCACCGCGCTGGTGACCACCGAGATACAAATCATGAGGCCCCCCATAGTAGGCGTTTGCGCCTTACTCGCATGCAATTCAGCCAGCGCTCCGACTTCGTCCTTGCCGCGAAAAGCTTGCTTAGCTCGCAGCTCACGCAGCTTCATAAAAATCAATGGCCCGATTATAAAACCGATTCCCATCGCGGTGATACCGGCAAAAGCGGCTCGTAACGTCAGATAGCGAAAAAGACGCAACGGACCAAAGATAATTTCAAAATCGGCAAGATAAGAGAGCATTGTTTAGAATTAGGAATTAAGAATTAAGAAAAATTGAAAACTAGGAACTTGAAAACCGAGCGTGAGAAGACCAAGCCTGTGGTCTCAAGATGCCCCGCAGAACGCCAGTGAAACCTTGTAGCCTTTACGAATTGCAAATCTGAGGCGGCAGCAGCGTTTCCAATTGATAGCTGCGGCTGCCCTTGAGAAAGATGGCTCCGGCAAATGGAGCAACGCTGGATTTTATTTTTTCGATCTCCGTAACGCATTGCATTTGAGCCTCCGACGTGCCTGCCGCCAATGCACCGGCTTGGTAAGCTTGCGTCAACGAATCGGGCCCAACGAAAACGATACGATCTTGTGGGCGCAGCTGCAGGATGCGCCCAATGCGTTGGTGCTGCTCCTCTGCGCTCGCACCCAATTCATTCATAGCGCCTAGAATATAGAAATGTGCGACCTTTGACGGCGCACTATGCTGAAATGCCTCCAATGCATCGGCCATTGAGGCAGGGTTGGCATTATAACAGTCGATATAGAAAATTTGTTCTCCGATACGCTCGATGCGGCCACGATTCCCCTGTGGACGCCAAGCCTCCATGCGCTCTTGAATGATAGATTCGGCGACGCCAAGTTGGCGAGCCGCCACGATGGCGAGCGCGGCATTGCTCGCAATACCGCGACTCGCGCTAGCGATACGATAGCTACGATCGCCCAAACTAAGTTCCTGCACGCATTCCAACCTACGAATCGAATATCGCACACTTTCGCGAGGCACGACCACAGGCTGCTGCGCCCCCTCCGGCAAGAGTGCTATCGCACGGCTGGCGAGTTGCGCGTAGGCAGGATATTCCAATGCCTCGGCAGGCAAAATGATCGGCGAATCGGCCACGGCGCATTGAGCTAATAAAGATTTTTCCGCGGCGACATGCTCCAAACTACCTAATAATTCAAGATGAGCAGGTCCAATATTAGTCAGCAAATTTAGGTCGGCTTGTATCATTTGCCCCAGCGCTTGCATTTCATCAGGTTGATTGATCCCCGCCTCGATCACCGCGTAATCTTGCTGGCTGGCGTCGAGCCCGAAGAGCGTCATGGGCACACCAATACGGTTATTCCAATTCCCAGCGGTCGCGTGTGTGCGAGCCTCCCCCAATAGACAGCGCAACATCTCCTTCGTCGATGTTTTGCCACAACTTCCAGTCACCGCAACGACAGGGGACCTAAATTTCGACCGCCAGGCCGCAGCGATCGCCGCCAGCGCGCACAATGAATCGCTGACTTGTAGCTGCGGCAAAGCAATCGGCTTGGCGCTTTCCACGATTGCCGCGATTGCCCCCCCCTTCGCTGCCTGCTCAATAAAGTCGTGCCCATCGCGAGCACCGCCACTCAAAGCGACAAAACATTGCCCTGACTGAATCTGACGCGCATCAAAGCAAAAACCCACGATGTCTTGCTGCGGCGCATTGAGCCAAGTGCCTCCCGACCATTCGGCCATTTTGCGTGGTTCAAACGAAGGCATAACTCAGCAAAAATCCTTCATCCGGATCAAATCGCGTGCGACATGGCGATCATCAAAGGGAATCACAGTACCATCGAATTCTTGATACGTTTCATGGCCCTTGCCAGCGATCAGCACACAATCGCCAGTCTGCGCCAAATCCAGGGCCAACGAGATCGCATGCTTGCGATCGTTGACATAGTGCGCAGCTTCACTCCCTGCAGCCTCTCGCATATCGGCAAAGATTTGCTCAATCGACTCTGTGCGCGGATTGTCCGATGTCACAAAAACCTCGTCCGCTCCATCGAGTGCAGCCCGCAGCATGGGTGCCCGCTTACTACGATCACGATCCCCCCCGCAACCTAGAATAACAATTAGACGCCCCGAAGTAATCTCACGCAGCATAGAACAAGCATGCACTACAGCATCATCCGTGTGTGCATAATCCACTAAAACATTAAAGTTCTGCCCTTCGTCGATACGCTCCATGCGGCCAGGCACTCCTGGAAAAGAGGCAACACGTTTCAAAATAGATTCGATCCCATGCCCCTTGGCACGCGCAATAGCCAATGCGGCTAATAGATTGCTAGCATTATAACGGCCGAGCAATGGCGATGTAACCCTTGCTTGCCCCTCTGGCCACGTCAGCCGAAACTCGGTGCCATCAGGTAAAAGTGAAACTTCCTCGGCGCGCACCAGCGCGTCCTCTGCCTCAATGCCGAAAGTCGTCACATCTACCCCTGCTGGTAACTCAGTCAATAAACGTCGGCCATAAGAGCAGTCTACGTTGATCACAGCGGCACGAGGGCAACGCCCCGTTTCCCCGGTGAAGAGACGCTTTTTAACTTCGTAGTACGACTCCATCGATTTGTGATAGTCGATATGATCCTGCGTAAGATTCAAAAAAGCTGCCACATCCACTTCCACTCCGTAAGTACGCATCTGATCTACTCCATGTGAGCTGACTTCCATCACAGCTTCGCGACATCCATTTGCCACCATTTGCGAGAGCAAAGCATACACATCCACCGACTCTGGCGTAGTGCGAAAAGATGGTAAAGTGCGCTTACCAAGATCGTAACGGATCGTGCCCAACAGTCCGACCACATCTTGCCCACCGATCAAATGTTGCGTGAGCATTGAAACCGTAGTTTTGCCATTTGTTCCGGTGATACCCGTAATCCCCAACTTCGCATCTGGCGCATCATAAAACTGCCGCGAAACTAGCGATAGCGCCTTGCGCACATCCACCACCTGCACGTAATCAATCGGAAAATGCTGCCCTAAGTCCTCTTCCGTAATGACCGCCACAGCCCCACGATCGACGGCTTCTTCCACGAACAAATTCCCATCGGTGCGCAAGCCTCCAATCGCAAAGAACAGCGCCCCAGGCACAACTCGACGACTATCGGTAATCAAGCTGGAAACCGGGCTATCTTCGCGCAGCTGGCGACGAACCACATCGATGCTTCCTAAGAGCTGACTTAATTTGGGATTCATAATCGAAAGTTGAAATCATGGAGCAAAGCTACTGGTAATCGAAGCGTCTGTGACAGCCGCCGAAACGAAGCAAAAAATATTCTACTAATTAGAAAATCGTCCCGTTTGATCATAAATTGAAGGTTCTAGATTTACAAAAGAGGCATCGGACCTCGCAGGACGAATTCCAAGATACGCAATACAAGCTTCAGCGATATTACGAAAAGCAGGTGCTGCCACCGAGCCTCCATAGCCCACGCCACTGGACTGCGGATCATCCACTACGACCGTAATGACTAAGGCTGGATTTTTTGCAGGAAAGAAACCGCTAAATGAAGCCACGTGATGGCGGCGCGAATACTGGCCATTTATAATTTTCTGCGTCGTGCCAGTCTTGCCGGCCACATCATAATTCTCAATACTGGCGCGCCGCGCGGTGCCTTGATCGCCTACCACATCTGACAGCATAGCCGCTACCGTGTGCGCAACTTCTGTCGAGATGACACGACGTTTCGCCTTCGGCTTAAAGCGAACGACCTCTTGACCATTCTCGTCAAAAACACGCTTAGCCAGCATCGGCTCCATCAACACACCCTGATTGGCAATCACAGATGTTGCAGAATGTACCTGCATCGGCGTCGCACTCACGGCATGCCCCATTGGCATACGTGTGATCGTGAGCCCATCCCAATTGCGAGGCTCATGAAGTGTGCCCGTAATTTCTCCTCCGAGTGCACAACCAGTCGTTTCACCAAAGCCGAAACTCGCCGCGTAATCATAAAGCCGCTTCTCCCCGAGCAATAAACCCAAATGAGCCGCACCTCGGTTGCTGGATTTCATTACAATATCATGCACAGATAAGCTGTCATATATATGGTGATCATCTGGCAACGAAAGTGTCCGCCCCTTATAGCTGACACGTTTGACACCTGTCTGAAAGACATCATCCGCATGCACCAAACCTTCGTTTAGAGCTGCAGCAGCTGGCACGATCTTAAATGTGGAGCCTGGTTCGAAGACATCTGTCAAGGCACGGTTACGTTGCGAACTGATCGGATATTTCTCCGTATTATAAAACTCGTTGGGGTCGTAGCTCGGATAGTTCGCCATCGCAAGCACAGCACCGGTTGCCGGTTGGCTAACAATGACACTGATCCCTTGAGGATCATACTCTTGCGCAAGGCGGGTAATTTCGGCCTCCACAATATGTTGTACCATTTGGTCGATGGTCAGCTCGACATTAAGCCCCTCGGTCGGCTCCACTTCACGCTCACGATATTGTGCCAGCTCGTGGCGCTTACCATCACGCTCAGTTTCACGCCAGCCATCTTGCCCACGCAAATAATAATCGAAGTAACGCTCAATCCCCGTCACTGGCGTCTCCTCCTTATTCACATAACCAAGCACATGAGCAGCCAACTGACCGGCAGGGTATGCACGCGAATGGCTTTGATTCCCATAAATAGCGCGGACACCAAGTGCTTGTACAGCATCATGTGTGGCTTCATCTACATCTTTGGCCAAAACGGCCCAACGAATGAGACGAATCTCCTTACTGTCAGCCGACACTTTCCGTGTTTTCTGAGCCAATTTCGCTTCAATCTCGTTCAGCGGGACGCCTAAGATACGAGCCAGCTCAGGCAACTTTTCCAAGTCAGTGTCACGGATCGACTGTGGATCGACTCCGATATTGTAAGTCGTGCGCGTCGTCGCAAGTAGGTTGCCCCGTGTATCCACAATATTACCACGGCGCGCTTCCACAACTTTGACCATCTTACGATTGCCTTCAACAAACTCAAGCAACTCGGCTTGATCCCAGACGTGCAGATAGAATAAGCGCCCCAGCAAAACGCAGAAAGCACAAGCCACTGCTAGAGCGATCAGCGTAGATCGCCCACTGGATACGAAGGCCTTACTCATTGAAACAATATATGCAGGGTTAGTGATTAACGGGAGCTATCGAAATCTAGCAACGCGAGATCCATAGAAACTTCATAAGGCTGTGCCACCGCATAGGTACGCCCAGTCGCCAATTGTTGCTCTTGCACAAACACAACTTGATCCTCCACGGAAGGACGCAACACACCCGCGACTTTACTCTGTAGCACCACTGGTTGATGATAACTAGCAATCCGCTCATCCAAGTAACGTAACTTGCGAGAAGTCTCTGCCAACTGAGATTCAAGTTGCTTACTATTCTGAGCAGTACGCGAAATCTGTTGCTGCATCCACACGATCGCGAAGGCACTACCAAGCGTCACTACGACCATTGAAAAGATGAGTGCGATTACATGCTTACGAGCTTTAGGAGATAATTTTAACATAACTTGAACAACATTTAAGAGATTTTACGCACTGCGCGTAAACGCGCACTACGGCTGCGAGGATTATTGGAAATTTCGGCTTCGCTCGGACTAATAGGCCGAGTGGAAATCATTTTAGCGCGAACTTCGCGCTCATCTTGGGTGCGGCTATCGTGAGAGTGCTCAGGCCGTCCGGCCATTTTGCGACAAAATCGTTTAACGATGCGGTCTTCCAGTGAATGAAAACTAATCGCCGCGAGTACACCTCCGGGTAAGAGGCGATCGAACGCGGCTGGCAAACCGCGCTCGATCGCACTCAACTCATTATTTATCTCAACCCTAATACCTTGAAAAGTGCGTGTGGCCGGATGCACCGATTTGCGTCCACGAGGCGTGGGCCCCACTGCGTCGCTGATCAATGCCGCCAAAGATTGTGTGCGCTGCAAAGCGCCGGTACCGCGTGCATCCATGATCGCCTTAACCACGCGCCGCACGCGTGGCTCTTCACCATAATTACGCACAGCACGCACAAGTGCCTCCTCTTCGGCCGTTTCTAGAAATTCAGCAGCACTGATCCCCTCATTCGGGTTCATACGCATATCCACAAGCGCATCATAACGAAAAGAAAAACCGCGTTCCCGGGTGTCCAATTGAAAAGAAGACAGGCCGAAATCGAAGAGTATCCCGTGAAAACCACTTTCATCGAGATCGCCCAGATCACCGAAGTTAATATGGTGCAGGCGGAAACGATCTCCGAACTCCGCCTTTAAGGCCTCTGCACGTGGCAATGCTGCAGGGTCGCGGTCTAATGCCACGACAGTCACGTCGTCGGCCGCTTCTAACATCGCGCGGGTATGTCCCCCACCTCCAAAAGTTCCATCCAAGAGTTTAACGCCTGTACGTGGGGCAAGCAGTTCCAACGTCTCTTGAAGCAAGACGGGAACATGGCCACTCACGGTGGTGGGCGTTAAAGCATCATCGGAGGAAGAAGAGGAAGACATTGATTAAATTATGCGGTGTAGAAGATTGGTATGAAGTGGAAGACAGGCTGGAGCGCTTTACTCGGGCGATATTCTTGAAGGGACTATGCATGTCTAGAGGGCGCATCGTTCAAATTAGAAACCGAAGTCTTTCGCGATATCGGCCAAGTCGTCACTAGCTTCATCCTCGGCCATTAATTGATCATACAGGGCTTCGTCGTAGATCATGAATTTAGACGCTTCACCCAACAAGACGACCGATTTACTCAACCCGGCGTGCTTGATCAGCTTTTCGCTCAAATTAATGCGCCCCTGGCGATCAAAGGAAAAGTTCTGGGCCATCGACATCACACGACGAATCGCGCGCTGGCCGTCCTTATTCCCCATACTGATTTGCGAGAAACGCTCGTAAAGCTGCTCGATCATACGAGGCGGATACACAGTCACCGACTTTTCTGTCAGACTCGGCAAAGCAAGAAAATTGTTCGCATCAGAATCAAGCTCAGGGCGCCACTGCGAAGGGATGGTGAGACGTCCTTTGTCGTCCACACTATGACGATACTCGCCAAAAAATTTCCCTGTGTTATTTGCGCTCATTCCTTCCTATTCAATCCATTTCACCCCATTTCGCCCCACTTTGCCCCACCAGTCAAGCTAGTTCTTGGGTATTTTCTCTTGAAAAATATTGCAAATAAGCGAGTTAAGTAACTTCGAACACCCCAAATAATCGATCCATCCATCCACCAGAAATTCGCATAAACGAACCAAGAATCGCGAAAATCGCCCCCTCACAAATCACTTTCAGCCAATAATCCCACAGCCACCTCAGAGAAAAACATTTTGAGCGACTGACAGAATTACACTTTACATATCATCATATCATCATAACTTGATGCGTTTATGCCAAAACTCTCTCTCCAGCAGCGCCTACAAACCGGGGCCCCACTCTTTTCAATTGAATTTTTCCCACCCAAAACAGATGCGTCGGCCGAGCAACTGCTACGCACAGCTGAAGCCTTAAAGCTCTACTCCCCCGACTTCGCCTCCATCACCTATGGAGCGGGGGGCAGCACACGTAGTCGCACCTTGAAATACGCGCGCCATCTGCGTGAAGACTATGGCTATGAGGTCATGCCACACCTGACCTGCGTCGGCCACTCTCGTGACGAGCTACGCGGCATCATCGCTGAGTTTCGCGCGGCGGGGCTGGGGCAGATCATGGCCCTACGCGGAGACCCCCCAAAAGGGGAAAGCAACTTCCAGCCACACCCCGACGGCCTGCATTACGCCAACGAATTGGTCAGCCTGATCCATGAAAGCTACCCGGAGTGCACCGTCGGCGTCGCAGGCTACCCGGAAATACATCCCGAAGCGCCCTCCTCAGAGGACGACCTAAGCAACTTAAAGCGCAAAGTAGACAGCGGCGCCCACTTCGTAACTACGCAGCTCTTTTTTGACAACAACAAGTATTTCGACTTCGTCGATCGCGCACGGCAGGCCCAAATCGAGATCCCAATTTTGCCGGGACTGATGTGCATCACATCACGTGAGCAAGCACTTCGCTTCTGCGACATGTGCGGCACCACCATTCCCGCCGAGCTCGACGAACAACTCAGCGCTGCGGGCGATGACTCAGCCGCCGTGGAAGCGGTCGGCACCAATTGGGTCTTCCAACAAGCACGCGAGTTACTTGAACGCGGCGCCCCCGGCATCCACCTCTACATTCTTAATCGAAAAGGCCCTGCGGTCGAACTGATGGAGAAGCTGAAAGAAGCCGGTTTTTACCAAGGATAAAGCATGAAGCCCAAAGACATTCAATTGATCGGCAGCGAGCTTGCGGTCATCTGGGAAGATGGCAGCGAGAGCTACTATCCGGCGGAATTTCTGCGTAAACACTCTCCTAGTGCTCAAAACAAGGGCGAGGTCGACATATTGGGAAATCAATATGGAGGCGACGGCCCCAAAGAATTCCCAGGCGTCACGATTACCGGCTGGGATTTTCAGGGTAATTATGCCTTTCGCCCCATGTTTAGCGACGGACATGGCAGCGGTTTGTTTAGCTGGGAATACCTCAAAGAGCTGGAAAAGGAGTTACAGTAGGGTCACAAAAGTTACGGCAGCGCAACATCTCACTCGCGCCGCCTAATACCTTTGACTCCAATCACTTCCGAGCTCAATAGGGTCGAGCGATTTAACTTAAATCGCTATGAAAAAAACGACTCTTTCCTACAAAACGATCATCCTCTCGGACGTGCACTTGGGCACCGAAGATTGCAAGATCGACGAGGTCAACCACTTCCTCAAGCACACCCACTGCGAGAAACTGGTGCTTAACGGCGACATCATCGATGGCTGGAGCCTCGCCCGCCATGGCGGTTGGAACGAGAAGCACACACGCTTTATACGGCTGGTGCTTAAAAAACTAGAAAAACGCAATACCGAGGTCATTTACCTGCGCGGGAATCACGACGACATTCTAACACGCTTCCTGCCTCTTTTTTTTGGTAAACTTCGCATCGTCAACGAACACATTCACGAAGGAGCCAAAGGTAGCTATTTAGTCGTACACGGCGATGGCTTCGATGCCGTCACGATGAATCACAAGTGGCTCGCAATTCTGGGCGACATCGGCTACCAGAGCCTACTCAAACTGAACCGCGTGTATAACAAGTATCGCGCTTGGCGTGGCAAAGAATATTTCTCGCTCAGCAAGGCCATCAAAGCACGCGTAAAATCAGCCGTCAGCTTTGTAGGTAAATATGAGGAACAATTACAAAGCTTCGCGGAAAAACGCAACTGCGCTGGCATAATCTGCGGGCACATCCACACGCCCGACAATAAAATGATCGGCGACACACACTATCTAAACTCGGGCGATTGGGTGGAATCACTCACCGCGCTGGTTGAGTATGACGATGGGCGCTTCGAAATCATCGATTACAAAGAATTCTGCAGACGCTTGGATGAAAAGACCCGGCTCAAGGCCCTCCAGAAGCTAGATGCAGGCGAGATCGATCTCGCCCCCGTTGAAGAAGATGACCTAGAGCTCAATATGCCACTCCCCTTTGCCTCGTAACAGCGCGCCGACTCCTCCGGCGAGTAGCAATAATGGCTTATCGGCGGAGAAGCACACAGCGGGCTATTTTATCGTGCAGGCCCTGCTTGCGGTTGGTCCAGCCTACCATCATAAACCTGTAATTTAGTGAGGAATCACCATGAACATAGTCGCCATCACCAGTGTTGGAAAGAGAGCTGCCAGCAGCAACTTCAAGGGCGATATACCGCCCTTGAAATACTTATTTAAAATGCTCTGTCCCGCGGGGTTCGGCGCGTTGGCAATCACAGTCAATCCGCCACCGGTAACCGCCCCTGCGACTACGGCGTATTCCAGACCTTGGGCATTTGAAAGCGCATTACCCGCTTTGGTGACCCAGTGATCCGCCACCATCATGTCGGGACTAAAGGCCGGCACTTGTGAGGCTAAGAAGGTAATTGCAGCATTATCATTAAAAGCAGTCAAAATAGTCGCCCCGATAAAGAGTGGCACTTCGGCCAACGAGCTCAAGACGGGTGAAATCCACCAGCCTTGCAGGCCACCATGGGTCACGAGACCCGCCAGGAAAAAGCCCACTAACAACGGTGACTTCAGCTGGATGTCATATTGATGGTGATGGGTGGCCATCGTAAAGGCCAGGAAGAAGAGAAAGCCGCCGATAAAGAAAGCAGGATGGTGCAGTGTCAGCACAGTCCAAGCAACAAAGCCCAAATGCACTAAAACAATCCACATTGGAGCTGGCTCCGGCTGAGGCTCCGAGCCACGTGAAGCCGCGATCTCATTGGCACGCTCCTTCATCGCTGCGAAGTTTTTTCTAAAGATAAAGAAATACACTGTGCTCGCTAGCACTACTCCGAGAATCGCACGCCAGCCAAAGTGAGTGAACATATAAGGTAAATTCCAATGCCATGTATCCGCAACCATCAGCACAGGTGGCGCAGCAAAGTGCGTCAACGTGCCTCCGACTGAGATATTCACAAAGAGCAGACCCAGTGTCGCATATTTGAATTTAGTCGACGGCTCCAACAAATAGAACTGTTGACCAAGTAAGAGCGCCGCAATGGTCATAGCAGCCGGCTCGGTAATAAATGAGCCCAACAACGGGGCCACAATTAAGATAGAAAGCCACCAAGCAGCGGGGCTCTGCTTACCAATCGAAGCCACGCCGCGCATTGCAGTCTCCGCGATCTGAATGACGGGGCGGCTGGATGCAATCGCCATGATAATGACAACGAAGACGGGCTCGGTATAGTTCCGTGTATCCACATAATAAGCGGCTACACTCAGGCCATTGTGCTCCATCAGTGCAAGCGACAGGAACAGTGGAAGGAGCCAAATACCAAAGATCGCTTCCACCTCGCCCAAAAAGTGGAAGAGAGTCGCCTTAAAGCTCACAGGCTCCTTGCCTTCCACATAAACTTTATTGTTCGACTTCATTTTGGCTCGGTGTGCCAGCTCGAAATCGTGGGCCATTTTGTTAAATGTAGTGGCCAAGAATGTGTGAACCACAGCCAAGAAGAAAATGACTGTTGCCACAATATTGAATGGGTCCGCCTTTGCGCGAATTTTCAATTGATCGATCAGGCCCAGTTCGTGCCCAGACTCTTCTGCATAGTGCGCTTCCATCTCGGCATAGGCTGTTTCCGGGATCGGGAATACAATATCTTCCCCGTGTCCCCCGCCACCACCCGCGCTAGCGTGTAGCTGGTTGGTAGCGCATGCCCCAAGTAAAAATAATATGCATACTCGAAAGTAAAAGACGGCATTGGTAGCTTTCATCGCCCACAGAAACAATGCGCGACGAGACCCAATGCAAGCACTATTTACTCGGCCTCATCCTCAGCTAATTGATCGTGCCCAGTCTTCGACCAGAGAGTAACGCCTCGGCGATAGGCCGCTTGTGCAATGGTCTGCGCAGCGACAGGCGTCGTTAGGTAAAAGAACACGATGATCAAACTAGCCGTTACGATCGCACGCACACTTCCAAAATGGATCGCCGCACTCATTAATAGCAGACAGGCCCCAAAAGCGCCTGCCTTCGTCGCGGCATGCATGCGTGTGTAAAAGTCCGGAAATCGAATGACTCCCAATGCAGCCACAAATGCAAAAAACGCCCCCAGCACCAGTAGTATAGCAACGATCCAACTCATTGTTCGCCTCCTTTTCCTAAATAGCGTGCAAATGCAACCGTGCCAATAAAGCTCACAATCGCGATCGCAAAGGCAGCATCCAAGAGCACTGGTTGCTCAAATTGAATCGCAAACATCACGATAATACAGAGGCAAATGCCTCCAATCAAATCCAGCGCAACCACTCGATCAAAAGCAGTCGGCCCCTTCACGATACGCAACAATGCCAGTGCAAATGCAGCGATTAACAAGACCGACGACACCAAACCGGCCAGCGCCAGTGGCATGCCTAATTCCTCAAAACACATTGCGAACTCGCTTTCCATAAGTATCTGAAAGTTCCGCACTCAGAGCCGCGAGATCTTCCTCGAGGTACATCGCGTGTAGGTATAGCTTATCCTTATTATCGGAAAAACTGATCCCAAGTGTGCCGGGAGTCATGGTAATGAAATTGGCCATAAAAAGTAGCTGTCGGTCGCTCATACCCGTCACATCCACTGCAATAATGCCTGGATTCATATGATGCGTCGGCGTCAATACGTCGTAAGCGACACGCAGGTTAGACTTAACCACTTCCTCAATATAGAAGAAAATAAAGCCTATAAAATGAATGATCCGCTTCATGGCAGCACCTCCGTGTTAGGTTGTAAGACAGCGGAGATATACTCGTGCGGGCTCAACAATTGAGCCGCCGCTCGCTCCGCATAGTTGAAGAGTGGCTCACCAAACAAGCCGATCGCCACGGTTGAAATGGCTAAAACCGCAATGGGTGCCACCATGTAAGAGAGTCGTCCAACTGGGTTTGGCAAGGGGCCTGCGCCCACGCCCTCAGGTTGTTGCTTCCAAAAGGCTTCGCCCCAAATCTTCGTCATCGAATACAAAGTCAACACACCCACCAATAAGGCAGCCGCGACCGACCACCAGCTCTCGATCTCAATACCGGATTTCACCAGAGCGAATTTCGCCCAGAACCCGGATAGTGGTGGAATGCCCCCAAGCGAGAAAGCAGGAATAAAGAAAAGAAAAGCCAACCATGGAGCCGACTTACACAGCCCGCCCACTTTGGCCAAGTCACAACTACCCTTTAGGCGAATCACCACCCCACTCACGAGAAAGAGGTTCGTCTTCACTATGATATGGTGCACGAGATAAAAGATCGCTGCGGCCAAGGCCAAGGGCGTCATAAAAGCCAAACCTAAAATCATGTACCCGATCTGACTCACAATATGGAAGGAGAGAATACGACGCATATCAAAATGCGAAGCGGCTCCAAACACCCCCGTGACCATAGTGAGTATCGCCAATACCAGAATTAAAGGCTGCACTTCGGGAAAGATCGGCACAAACATCAAGGTGTATGAGCGAAACAGTGCATACACCCCCACCTTGGTTAGCAAACCAGCAAAAACGGCCGAAACGGCGGACGGTGGCGTATGATACGAGGCCGGCAGCCAAAAGAAGAATGGGAAAATACCAGCTTTCAGCCCGAAAGACACCAGAAGTAGCATGGAGCTACTAATCACCCAATTGACATCTTCAGCCACGCTTAGATTATGCGCGAGGTCTGCCATATTCAGCGTGCCAGTCTTGCCGTAAATAATGCCGGCACCTGCCAAAAACATCACTGAAGACAGTAAATTCAGACATACGTATTTGAGGCCGCCTTCCAGCTCACCCTTCTCACCCCCCATCGAGATCAACACGAAGGAAGCGATCAGCATAATCTCAAACCAAACGTAGAGATTAAATAAATCCCCTGTCAGAAACGCTCCATTCACCCCGAAGAGTAAAATCAAATAGAGCGGGAAAAAGAATTTCTTGAGACGCGCCTCATCAATCTCAGCCAGTGCGTAAAGTGCAACCGCAGCTCCCATAAAGGAAGACACTGCTACCATGATCGCGCTAAAGCGGTCGGCCACCAGGCTGATACCAAAGGGAGCCTGCCAGTCGCCCACTTGAATCACGACGAATTCCGCCTGATCGACCACATAGACGAGGTAGAGAGAAAGTGCAAAAGTCACGCTGGAAAAAACAATCCCTCCCGCTCGCTGCAGAGCGAGTGAGCGATGTCCCAGCAAGAGGCAAACAGCCCCGACTAGCGGCAAAAGCAATGTAAGTAGTAAGCTGTATTCGTTCACGTATCCGTGTTGTTAAAAGCGTTAATATCGTCGTCACCTACGGCTTCGTGAGCACGTGTGACCAATGCCAGCAGGAAAGCTGTTAGTCCGAAACCAATCACGATCGCGGTCAACACCATCGCCTGTGGTAACGGATCGCCAAAGGGTGCGGGCGGCGCGACACCATCGGGCGGCACCAAGGCAGGACGGCCTGCCAACAAGCCTCCAGTGGTAAAGACCAGTAAGTTGGCCCCTTGCGAGATCAACACCACGCCGATGACCAACTTAACAATGCTGCGACGCATCAAGCAATACGTGCCTGCGGCAAAGAGAACGCCCACTAAAACTGCGATCAGACTTTCCATTATTCTTCGTGCTCCTCTATTTCAGTATAAGCGAGCTCTGAGAGACTAAAAGTGGTGTGTAGCGCAAAGCCGATCACCACCATATAGACGCCCACATCAAAAACCAGCGGAGTGCCCAAGTGCACCTTACCAATCAAAGGCAAAGCAAAGCCAGGCAACCATTCACTCGTCATAAAAGGTGCTCCGCGCAGTAAACTTGGCATTCCGCTTACCACAGCCACTAGCAGGCCCAGCGCCATCAGCTTTACTGGCTCGATGCGCAAGAGCTCTTTCGCGCGTTCCATAGAATCGCCCAAGCCTACAAGAATGAATGCAGTCGCCGCCAAAAGGCCGCCAATAAAGCCTCCACCTGGCAAATTGTGCCCACGATACAACACGATCAGCGAAAGAATTAGCAGCGCTGGAAATAACAAACGGCTGGCCTGATTTAAGATAAAATATTTCATGAGCGCTTGCCCTTCCCTTTAATTCCGGTCTTTACCAGCGCGGCGATACCGAGCGCAGCCACTGTCACCACGACGATCTCCCCCATCGTATCCAAAGCCCGAAAATCAACTAGAATGACGTTCACCACGTTTTTCCCCTTAGCTTCAGGGTAACTCATCTCGGCTAACTGACCGGAAATGGCATGATCGAACTGAATATTCACCGCTTTGAGTAAGAGTATAGTAATGAGTCCACCAAATGCCGTCGCCATCAGGCCATCACGTAAGCGCGTATAACGACTAGAAATCGTTTTCAGCGGAGGCAGGCGCAGTACGACAAACATAAACAGCACCACTGTTAAAGTTTCCACCAACAATTGGGTAATGGCCAAATCGGGCGCACCATAATAGGCAAAAATCAGCGCCACACCAAAACCGACCACTCCCAAGGCGACAAGCACCGTGATGTAAGAACGCCCCGTCACGGCGACCAAGGCCGCAATAATCATAATGACCACAAGACCAATCATCAACAAATCATAGGACGCCCAATCAACAGTGAAATGAAGGCCGCCAAAACTAACGATTGCCCAAGTCAGGAAACCAACCGTCGTCATCACAATCAAAAACACATAATCGTGTAAACGACCTGTTTGTAACCAACGCGTTTGTGCTTTCGAGAACCCAATCGTCGCATTAAAAATCCGCTCATACATGGCTTCCGGGCCATAAGGGCGGATCGTTTTCAAGACAGCATCCGAAATCGCCCAGAAGCGAGCACGGTTCAAAAAGACAAAAAATCCGCCCAATACCGTCACCCCGCTCAAAAGTAACGGCAAATTCGGACGCACGAGGTTCCAAAGCGCGAGGTCCAAATGATGAATTTCCGTGCCTTGAATAGCCGCCAATGCAGGAGCCACCATAAATTCAGTCACCCAAAAGGGCACAATACCGATCGCCAAACCAGCGAATGCCAGCACAATAGGCCCCAGCCACATGGCCACCGGCGCTTCGTGCGGCTTTTTAGGTAAAGCCTCATGGTTCGGCTTGCCCCAGAAAGGGCCAACCCCCGCCTTTAAGGCCAGTCCCATCATAATTAAATTACCGACCAGAGCGACCACAAGGAAGATCAGCTCAACACCGTTCAGTTTCACCCCCGCCTTATAAATCAGCTCTTTTCCGATGAAGCCAAAAAATGGAGGCAAGCCAGACATCGAGAGTGCTGCCAGCCCCCCGGCCAAGGCGGAGATGGGCATCAACTTTCTCAAGCCACGTAATACGGTGACATCACGGGTGCCAGTTTCGTGGTCGATCGAGCCGACCACCATAAAGAGTGTCGCCTTATAAAGTGCATGTCCGATCAAGAAGACCACCATCGCTTTAATAGCATACTCCGAGCCCAGCCCTAAGAGCATAGTCAAGACACCAAGCACCCCGAGTGTCGTATAAGCGAGGATCGATTTTACATCCTTTTGGAACAGCCCCAAAAACATAGCTAAGAGCAATGTCAAACTGCCAAAGATTGCTAAAGTATACTCCCAGAACCCACTGCCACTAAAGGCAGGGTTCAAGCGTGCCATCAAGTAAATGCCCGCCTTGACCATGGTCGCGGAGTGCAAATAAGCACTCACCGGTGTCGGTCCTGCCATCGCATTGGGCAACCAGAAATGAAAAGGCACCTGGGCACTCTTAGTAAAAGTGCCTCCCAAAATTAAAACGACAATTGCAGTGAACCAAGGGTTCGCTTGCAGCAGATCTCCCATACCGGTGATCTCGGACAAGGAGTAACTCCCCGTGACCGTGCCGATCAACAAAAAGCCCGCCAGCATCGCCATCGCGCCCAAGCCCGTCACCAACAGAGCCTGCAGCGCCTTCCAGCGAGTTTCCTTTTGCTCGTGATTGAAACCAATCAAAAGATAAGAGCTAATACTGGTTAACTCCCAAAAAACAAAGACGAGGATCAAGTTATCCGAAATCACCAAGCCCAACATCGCCCCCATAAATGCCAGGAGATACAGGAAAAAGCGCCCCAACTGCGGATGCCCATGCATATAACCGCCCGCATATATCACAATAAAGCCGCCGATACCAGAGACCAACAAAGCCATCAGCAGCGACAAACCATCTAAACGTAGACTAAAAGACGTATCTAGCGCGGAGAACCAATCGACTTGATAGATCAGCGCTTCGCCGGCCTCAATCATCCCCGCCTGAGAAATCAACATTACGAAGACGGAAAACGGAGCGAGTGCGAGCAGCCATCCTGCACGGTCACCTAAATAACGCACCAAGGTCGGTGCGAGGCAGGCCGTTAAAAAGATAATGGCTAAGCTCAGAATGAGAATGGTAGGCATATTCAATTAGGAATTTGCGCCTACCATCCAAACAACTCACTTAGGTTCAAGCCTAAGCGGACATTTTTTTGCAAAAAAGCAAAGTTCGATTCTTATTTCGACCCAGCCTTCTGGATCGGAAGCTCGCCGTCGGAGTGATTTCGGCGAAATTGATAACGATTCAAATCCCGCAGCGAGACCTTTTCCGCCATATCACGAAACTGCTCCGCATCTTGCAGCATCATATAGTAAAGCTGTTTGTCCGCCACCAATCGTGCACGCTCATCCATATCGATGCCCGCTTTTTTGTGCAGGTCCGCCATCTGATCGTTCCAGCGCGCCATGTCGAAACTGATCTCTTTTCGCTCGAAACTCTTTTTCTCGAACATCTTTTTATCCTTGCCCTCGGTCATTGCGATCGGGGCACGCTTCGTGCCGACCGATGAATAGTGCTTATCCCAATGCTCGATCGGAAAAGACTTATTCATCAGAGAGTTCGTCTGTGTATTGGACCACATCTGTTTTTCAACGCGCTGGCTCTCAATAGAATCGGCGCGACGTTTCAAAAAGCCAAGTGTGCGCGAATTTGCATCCACATCGGCCAGCAATACAAAAAATGCGAGGACGTAGCAAAAAGGTAATGGGGATCGGATATTCATAGGGGAACCAAAAAACAACTTACTTGCATAGCCCCGGCCCGTCCCCAAATCAAGTGTTAAGACATGCTCAAATGCATCCTCACTCATTATCCAGCGGAGTCCCGCGCCCCGCGACTTGCCTCAAAACGTTCTAGTGCCTCTTGCAATGCAGGCCCCAGTAATGGCTTGGTGACATAATCATTCATCCCAGCCGATAAGCAGCGCTCACGATCGGCTTCCATCGCATGCGCGGTGACAGCTATAATATGTATGCCGCCCCGCAGCCCCAACTCACGCTCCTGCGCTCGAATCAATCGCGCCGCCTCATAGCCCTCCATGACAGGCATTTGACAGTCCATTAGAACTAAGTCATAGCCACCAGCGGCTACAGATTCGACCGCCAATTTGCCATTTTCGACGACATCCACCGTGCAGCCCAATTTCTTAAGCTGCAACTGGGTCACACGCTGATTCACCTTATTATCCTCAGCCAACAAGACATGATATCCTAAATGTGCTCCTGCCGGATGCTTCACGACCGGCTTATTCGCCGCTTCTAAAGGTTGAATATGACCGCTCAAAGCCCGCAGGCAATTATAGAAGCGCTCTTGACGCACTGGCTTCTGCAAGCACTCCATAATTCCCGCTGCCTTTAATTCACTGCGTGGCACATCAGAGGCCAACGAGGTCAACATAATCAGAGGCAATCGGTTTAATTGAGGAGAGTTTAGAATATTTCGCGCCAAGCTGAGGCCATCCATATCCGGCATATGCATATCTAAGATCCCAGCTTGGAAAGCAGGCACAGTCTCATCTTCGAGCAATTCAAGCGCCTCACGGGCCGAAGCCGTCGCATGCACATCCACGCCCCAGTTTTTCAACTGTATACTCAATACGTCGCGATTGGTCTGATTGTCATCCACCACCAACATTCGTAAGCCTCGCAAATCATTACGCTGAGGCGTCCGCACTGGCGCCTCCCCCGCCAAAGAATGCCAAGGTATTTCAAACCAAATAGAAGTGCCCCGCCCGGGCTGGCTATCGAGCCCAATCTCCCCGTCCATCAGATGGATCAAACGCTGACAAATCGCGAGCCCCAGTCCCGTGCCTCCATATTCGCGGGTGGTCGAACCGTCCGCCTGTGTAAAGGCCTGAAACAGTCGGCTTTGCACTTGGGGCGTAATGCCAATCCCAGTATCATTCACTTCGAAACGCAGCGATTTGTCTCCTTCCAAGTCGGAACAGATAAGCTTCAAAACGACTTCCCCCACGCTGGTAAACTTGATCGCATTGCCCAGCAAGTTGATCAACACCTGCCTTAATCGCACAGGATCGCCGAATATCCATCGAGGCATGCTAGGCTCCATCACTCCGATCAGTTCCAAGCCTTTCGATTGCGCCGGCTCCGCCATCACTCCCAGTGTTTCTTCAAGCAAATCACGCAAATCGATGGCGACCGCCTCCACTTCTAATTTGCCGGCTTCGATCTTAGAAAAGTCCAAGATATCATTAAGTATAGTTAGCAACGACTCTGCACTTTGCTTCACAGTTTGCGCGTAATCTCTCTGCTCCTCACTCAGATCAGTATCGAGTAAATGATGCACCATACCAATCACACCATTCATAGGCGTGCGAATCTCGTGGCTCATATTTGCCAAAAACTCTGATTTTAAGCGGGCTGACTCCAAAGCAGCTGACTCAGCTTGCTTGAGATTAGTCACATCCAAATAGCTACACAGTACTCCTTCAACCGTACCTTGATCACCTCGTAAAGGTGCGAGGTTCAGCGCAAGCCAGCGCTCTTCGCCCGCGTCACCACTGCCTTGCCGTATGACATTCGAAACCTCGCGTCCCTCATTCAGCACTGAGGCTTGCAACTGCTCAAAATGCTCACGATGCCCATCTGCGACCGGCAATTCATTCAGCATCCGTCCAACAGCAGCCTGATCATCAATCTGCATATCAGCCAAAAAATGCTGATTGGAGCCCTGAACCTGTCCTTCGCGACTGGTCCAAGCAATGCCTTGAGGCAGTACGTTCAACACTGTCCGCAATAATCGCTCCGATTGACCAGCGAGCTCTTGGCTCTGTTCCAATTCCAAAGTCCTTTCAGTCACGCGCGCTTCAATCTCCCGATTAGTCAGCTCTAACTCCGCCTGTCGCTCCGCCGACACGCACATTTCATTGTGAGTTAGCCGAATCGATCGCACCAAAAACCAGCACTCAAAAACCACCCAAGCCACATGCTCAAGCGGACGCCAAATCGGCGCGCTCAAAACTCCGAAAATTGACTCCGGCCAATAGACACCACGAATCAAGTGGTCGAGGTAAGTGACCAAGACTCCCGTAAGCAACACTTTCGGATCTCGATAAAATGCAATAAAAGCCAATGAGCCAAATATATGAAAGTGCGTCTCAATGCGCCCCCCACTTAGATGGATCAAAAGCGCGCCCATCAACATCTGAGCCACTGCAATCATGTGCCGAGTCATCGTCGCCCCCGGCCGTTTCCACGCACACCAACAAGGGTAAGCGGTAATCAAACCGCCTAAAAAAAACGCCGCCCACACATGTATGTGCACAGAAGCCTGGCTCCCCGCCCACGTGCGAGGCGAGATCACCAAAGCCGCAACAACTCCAGCCAACCATTGAAAACACATCAGCTTCATAAAAAGCCGATCTGTATAAACATAAATGCGTTGAGACTGCTCAGCAAACAGTGTCTGTGTGCGCTCGGAGCGATTACATTGCTTCTCACTCATGATTTCACATTTGAGAAGTTGTAGTGAATTCGCCCCCGCCACACAAAACATCATTCAGCGGACAACCAAACACCGCCGTTTCCGACACAGTCTCCCTCCCCATTGATAACTGTTGGATCGCAAGCCGCCCCATGTTATCGCCATAATGCCCGCGCGAAGCCGTAATGCCCCCATGGAATAAGAGCTCGCCCTGAGCTCCATAGACTAAAGTCGCCCCAGAAACCTCTGCGCCAAAACGTCTGGCCTCCATTGCATTGACATCTAATTCGACACTCACATTCGGAATCCGCTTTGCCTGCGCCCACAGACTACTGTGCACCCACTCCATCGACTGCCCCTTGGGACTGATAAATAAAACTCGTGCCGACAAGCCCTGCTGACAATTACGCATCAAAACAGCCAATTCCCCAAGACTTGCCCTCGAACACGGGCACCGTGGATGCACAAACATCAGCAACTGCACCCCCTCCGCCGCCGGCAAGGAACTATGCTCCGGCCAGAAATCAGGCACTGAAGAAAAACCACCCGCACGCTGACTATAAACCCAGAGCGCGGAGATTCCCCAAATGACTAAAACTAGCCACAACAAAGCAATAAAAACATTACGAAAACTCTCACGCATACGACCCCAATCATCTAATTTCACAGACAATTAGCAACCATAATACCCCAGCACTCAATTCCTACCATAAGTCAAGTAAGCAAGCGACTCACACAAAAAAGCGCCCCCGTATAGAACAGGGGCGCTTTGGGGCAAATAATCAACCAAAGTCTAATAGCGGTAGTGCTCAGGCTTGTAAGGGCCTTCGGGCTTCACGCCAATATAGCTCGCTTGCTTTTCACTCAGTTGGGTCAACTTACAACCGATTTTCTCAAGGTGCAGACGCGCCACTTCTTCATCGATGTGTTTAGGTAAGATATAGACACCCGGCGTATATTTTTCGACCTGCTTCCAAAGTTCGATCTGAGCCAACGCTTGGTTCGTAAAGCTGTTCGACATCACGAAGGACGGATGCCCCGTTGCGCAACCGAGATTCACTAGACGGCCCTTGGCCAGCAAGTAGATGCTGTGTCCATCAGGGAAAGTGTATTTATCCACAGCACCTTCATGATCGGGCTTGATCGATTCGACATCGACACCGGGCATGTCATTGAGCGCGTCCACGCCAATTTCATTATCAAAGTGGCCGATATTACAAACGATCGCCTGATCCTTCATCTTCGACATATGATCGGCCGTGATGATGCCATAATTTCCAGTGGTAGTGACATAAATGTCGCCCCACCCGAGGGTGTCCTCGACAGTCAATACGCGGTAGCCTTCCATCGCAGCTTGCAAGGCACAGATAGGGTCCACTTCAGTGACCACAACTTGCGCCCCCATGCCCTTAAGCGCAGCTGCACAGCCTTTGCCCACGTCACCATAGCCACAAACCACGCCGACCTTACCGGCCACCATCACATCAGTGGCACGCTTGATACCGTCGAGCAAAGACTCACGACAGCCGTAGAGGTTGTCGAACTTTGACTTTGTGACCGAATCGTTCACGTTAATTGCCGGCACAAGCAACTTGCCCGCGTTGTGCATTTCGTAGAGACGGTGCACCCCCGTGGTAGTTTCTTCCGAAACGCCCTTCCAGTCTTTCACAACGTTGTGCCAATGCGCAGGCTTGTCCGCATGGATCTTCTTAAGCAAGCGCTTGATCACTTCCTCCTCCAAGCTGCCCGACTCGGAGTCAACCCAGTCACTGCCATCTTCGAGTTCGTAGCCCTTATGGATAAGAAGCGTCGCATCACCACCGTCATCGACAATCAACTGCGGCCCCGAACCATCGGGCCATGTCAGCGCGTTCTCCGTGCACCACCAGTATTCTTCCAGAGTTTCGCCCTTCCAAGCGAAGACGGGCACGCCGAGGTTCTTCGCAACATAAGCCGCGGCGTGATCTTGCGTCGAATAAATATTGCAAGAGCACCAACGCACATCAGCCCCCAGCGCTTGCAGTGTCTCAATCAGCACCGCAGTCTGAATCGTCATGTGCAGCGAGCCCATCACACGCACGCCCTTCAACGGCTGTTCCTTAGCATACTTCTCACGCGTAGCCATGAGGCCTGGCATTTCAAATTGTGCGATTTCAACTTCCTTACGACCGAAGTCCGCAAGGCTAATGTCCTTTACCTTATAGTCGGCTCCGGTCTGTGTCTGTGTATCTGTGCTCATGTAAATTATATCTAATTCCTAATTCCTAATTCTTAATTCCTAATTCTCTACAACGCGGCTTTCAGTTCGTCAGCTTTCGCGATCGACTCCCAAGGCAGGTTCTCCTTAGCGAAGTGACCATAGTGTGTGGATTCACGATAGATCGGACGCAATAGGTCCAACTGACTGACGATATCCGCTGGCTTAAAGCTAAAGACGCGTTGTGCTGCCTCCGCGATCTTAACATCGTCGACCACTCCAGTGCCAAAAGTATCCACGTGGATGCTAGTCGGATATGGATAACCGATCGCATAGGCGACTTCGAGTTCACACACTTCAGCCAGCCCCGCAGCGACAATGTTCTTCGCCACCCAACGAGTGAAATAGGCCGCAGAGCGATCCACCTTCGAAGGGTCCTTGCCGGAAAAAGCACCGCCGCCATGACGCGCCCAGCCTCCATAGGTATCCACGATGATTTTACGTCCGGTTAAACCAGCGTCTCCCTGAGGCCCACCGATCACAAAATTACCGGTCGGGTTGATCAAATACTCCGTCTGATCGGTCAACAGCTCAGCTGGCAACACTTTGCGAATAACCTCTTCGATGCAAAACTCACGAATCTGTGCATGCTTCATCTCGGCAGCGTGTTGAGTCGAAATTACAACATTTTTGATCGCAACCGGCTTACCATCGACATACTCCAACGCCACTTGACTCTTCACGTCGGGGCGCAACCAATCGACCTTTACCTCTTTGCGCTGACGAGCGATCTCCCGCAATAGGCGGTGTGCATACATCACAGGCGCAGGCATCAACTCGGGCGTTTGCTTGCATGCATAACCAAACATTATGCCTTGGTCCCCGGCTCCTTGCTCTGCGGTATCCTTACCCGCGGCCTCAGCCGCATCGACTCCCTGCGCAATATCCGATGACTGCGCTGTTAGAATATTAGAAACAAAGACTTTATCAGCATGAAATACGTCGTCGTCATTCACATAACCGATTTCACGAATCGCCTCACGCACGATCTCATCATAGTTAAGCTTCGCGTTGGTAGAGATTTCCCCCGCGAGAAAGACACAGTTGCTTTTAACCAAAGTCTCACACGCCACACGGCTCTTGGGGTCCTGCTCCAGACACGCATCCAGCACGCTATCAGAAATGTAATCAGCTACTTTATCGGGATGGCCTTCGCCGACCGATTCGGAGGAAAAGATGAAATTTTTGCTCATAAAGCGCGCAGCTAATCGCGCTTTTAACAAAAAAGCAAGGCTTACATCAACATATCAGGATAAATTGATATGTAAATTTCAAATCTCCGAACCATGCTCTCCGACCTTCCAATTCTCCAAAGCTTTAAAGTCCTCTAAGGCCTCAGCCGTCCCATCGGCAGACTGCTCCCAATCCAATAGGTCCTGTAAAGATCGATGCGCCTGCAAGGCATGCGGCAATGGCACATCACCAACAATCAAATACTGATTCTGGCGCCCCACCTTACTGCGCCGCAAGTAACCTCCCTCTTCCAGCTCAGCCACAATACGCTGCACCGCGCGCTCTGTAATCCCCACCGCCAAAGCAACCTGACGCAGGGGTTGATCAGGATGGGCCTGCAAGTAAAACATCACATGCGCATGATTCGTAAAAAAATCCCAACGAGGTTCACCAGATTTCATTCACCTAAGCTAGAGCTTCTACAACAAGTATAAAGCACGAAGTTCGCTTCGCCTTTTTCTTTCAAGCGCCCTCCAATAAGCACCGCAAATCACAATGTGAAATTATTTTCATTTTCTCTGAAACATCGCTTGACATAAGTAATTCGATTTCTACTGTCCGTGCTTTCCCAACTTTTTGGGGTAGTAGCTCAGTTGGTTAGAGCGCCTGCCTGTCACGCAGGAGGCCGCGAGTTCAAG